>JBGSPZ010000065.1:0-5302 GCA_041738375.1 Parerythrobacter sp.
GCGTGCGCCCGGGATCGCCGCTGCCGCGCTTGGCGATTTCGCCCAGGTCGAACGGCTTGGTCCGTGCGGTCAGGCGGGTTTCGAGGCGGAAGAGGGGTGGCGAGCTGGCCGATCTCGTACGAAGCCCAGGGTTCGTCCGACACCGGCATCCATTCGGCGCGCGCGCGGATCGCCGCGCGCTTGCGGGCGTCCCATGTGCCTTCGGTCGCCGAATCGTGGTTCTCCGCGCCGAGCGCATAGGCATCGTTCGCGCTCTCATGATCGTCCGACACATGCAGCATCGGGTAAAGCTGGTGCAACCGCTGCAAGTCTGGATCGCTGCGATAGCTGGCGTAGCGCGCGCGATAATCGGCCAGCGCGACGATCTCGTGCAGCGGGTCGATCGCGCGACCGGCCAGAGCTTCGCCAACCGAGGGGTAAGTGCCGGAAGGATATTCGTAGAGATAGTCACCGGTGTGTAGCACAAGGTCGAAATCGCCCTGTTCGGCGATGTGGGCGTAAGCGTTGAACCAGCCGAACATCTTGTTCGAACAGCCGACCACCGCCATCCGGAACTGATCGACGGCGCCGACCGGCAAGGTGCGCGTGCTGCCGGTGCACGAGGTTGCTCCATCGGGCGCGATGAAGCGGAAGTAGTACCAGCGATCAGGCTCCAGGCTGGTGGCGAAAACCTTGACGCAGCCGTCGTTGTCGGGGCTGGCGGCAACCGTCCCACCGGCGACTTTGCGCGCAAATCCGTCGTCCGCAGCCACCTCCCAACGCAAATCGGTATCTTGCGAGGCCAGATAGCGCGACCACAGCAGCACGCGGTCGGGCCCGGGTTCGCCGCTTGCGACCCCATGGGTGAACCCGCGTTCGGCCTTCGCGGCAGCCGGGACCGCGGCAAGCGCACCGCCCATAATGCCGAGCCGGAAGAGCGAACGCCGCGTGAGCATGTCGAACCGTGAAGCAGTGCCGTCTGTCATGTCCCCTCGATAGGCCCGAAGCGTGACCGTGGAAAGTCACCAATCGGGCTCGTGGAAGGAAAGGTCACCATACTTTATGCTAAGCAAGCTTGACATAGCTTATGCGGTTTTGTAAAAGTTGCTTTACATCAGGCAAAGGATCAATGTCATGCAGCAAATGCATAAGCCGCTCGCGCTTGGCCTCGCCATGATCGCTATCAGCGTGCTGGCGATGTTCGGAGTCGTGGCGTAAGAATTTGCCCGGTTCGCCCCGCTTCTGATGCTGGTGCTTGTCCCGGGAGTCTGGCCGATGCGCGTCGCGCGAAACGCTGAGTGCTGCTGAGATGACCGAAAAGCTCACCGCCAAGCAGCGCTACTTGCGCATCCACATCGGCCTTTCGATCCTGTATGTGGCGTTTGTGGCCCTCGCCTCGCGCTTCGTTCCGGACGATGCCGCACCCACACCTTGGGTCGTCTTCTGGAGCATCCTGCCCGGCCTGATCGTGATCGGCTGGATCTGGAACATGGGCCGCTTCCTGTTCGAGATGGAGGACGAGTATCTGCGCATGCTCGAAACCCGCAAGGCGCTGATCGCCACGGCAATCACCTTGGCAGTCAGCGGGGGCTGGGGCTTGCTCGAACTTTTCGCCACGGTCCCGCGCCTGCCGGTGTTTTTCATCTTCCCGATCTGGTGCTTGGGTCTGGCAGTGGGTGGCCTCGTCAATCTGGCAACAGCGGGAACCAGCGGTCAAGACTGCACATGAGGAACCGCCTCAAGGTCTTGCGCGCAGAACGCGACTGGAGCCAACAAGACCTCGCAGAAAGGCTCGGGGTCTCGCGGCAGAGCGTGAATGCGATTGAAACCGGAAGATACGATCCATCGCTTCCTCTTGCCTTCAAGATTGCCGAAGTATTCGAACAAGCGATTGAAGATATCTTTCAACGCGAGTAAAAGGCTTTGCATCATGCGGTGCGTCCTGACCATTCTCTGCCTCATACTTGCCGGCTGTCAGGCTGGGCCTGCGGACCGGGACGACACCGCACCGCATTATTCGCCCGACATTTACTGACCGGAAGGCACTGCGCCGGTCCCTCCCCTTGCCCGAATGCGGGCAATGAGCGAGAAGCGCGCCGAATGAGCGACATCAAGTTTCACGAAATGCCCGACGGGCGGCGCATCGCGTATCGCTTTACGCCCGGGACAGGGGCCGTGCTGGTCTTCCTCCCGGGATACAAATCCGACATCGCCGGAGGGAAGGCAGCCGCGCTGTTCGAATGGGCCCGGGCAAAGGGTCGTCCCTGCCTGCTGCTCGACTACTCGGGCTGCGGGCGGAGCGAAGGTGCTTTCGCCGATGGCACGCTCAGCCGCTGGTGCGACGAAGTGCTTGCCCTGGTCGAAGTGAAAGGTTTTGAACGGATTATCCCGGTCGGCTCATCGATGGGCGGTTGGCTCATGCTGCTGATCGGTCTCAGACTGGGTCCACAGCTCGCCGGGATGATCGGCATTGCTGCGGCACCCGATTTCACCGACTGGGGGCGCAGCGCGCTAGACAAGCTGCGGCTGCGCGGCGGCGAAACCGTGTTCGACGAGAATCCTTACGGACCGGAGCCGACCCCGCTTCATCCCGGTTTCTTCATCGATGGGCAGGACAATTTGCAGCTTGCGGATACGATCCCGATCGATTGCCCGGTGCGGCTGCTGCACGGGCAAGGCGACGACGACGTGCCGTGGGATATCTCGATGCGCCTTGCCGGGGCGCTGCGTTCGGACGACGTACAGGTGACCTTGATCAAGGACGGCGACCACCGCCTGTCACGCGACCGCGACATCGCCTTGTTGCTCGCGCTGGTTGATCGCCTGATATGCACCACGGAATGAACGCACCGGAGTTTCGATGCCAATCCCACTGATCTTCGCCCTGCTGCTGCAAGTCGGACCCAACCCGTCGCCCGATTCGATCGCCAACACGATCCCTCGCTCGCCGCGCGAGGAAGCGGTCGATAGGGTGCGCACGCCCGAGCCGCAGGCGGTAGCGCCGGCCTGTCCGCTTGGTGGGGCAACGGAGCCTGCGGAAGTCGCTCGAATCGCTGCACAGAATGCCGAGCTGCTGGGCGGCAAGGATCGCATCTCGGCATTGCAATGTCTGGCCCTGGCGCAAGGCGAACAGGGCCTGTGGAACGAAGCGGCAGTGAGTTTCCTGGCCGCACGCGAAGCGGCCGCCGGAATGCCGGACTGGCAAGCACGGCTTGGCAGTCAGCGCGCCCATGCCCTGGCCGAAGCGCGCCGGATCACCGAAGCGCGAACCGCCTTCGAACTGGCAATCGAGGATGCGCTGGCCGCAGGCGACCCGGTAACTGCAGGCCAGATCGCCGCCGACCAGTCCATTGTCGAGGTCGACGCAGGCGATGTGCCCTCCGCTGCCCGCACCCTGGCGACGGCGCGCGAGAGGACACCTCAATCGTCCGAAGTATGGCTGCTGTCCGCCACCCTCGCGCGGAGACAGGGCGCGCTCGAGCAAGCACAGGGCTTTATCGAACGCGCCGCCGATATCGATGCCTTCGATCCCGAGATCGGGCTCGAAGCGGGCGTGATCGCCGCATTGTCGGGCCGCTATTCTGCGGCGAAGGCGAGCTTCGAGTCCGTTGTCGCCCTGCCGCACGCCGGTACGCATGGCGAGACTGCCAAGGGCTATCTGGCGCAACTCGAGCAACTGGACCAGCCGACCGAATGACCGTCCAGCTTTCCGTACTCGATCTCGTTCCGGTGCGCGAAGGCGGCACGCTCGGCGATGCCTTTGCGGCCGCAACCGAACTTGCCAAGGCCGCCGAAGCGGCAGGCTACAAGCGCTTCTGGGTGGCCGAACATCATGCGATGGAAGGCATCGCCGGGGGTGCCGCATCGGTAGTGCTGGCGCATATCGGCAACGCTACCTCGACCATCCGGATCGGATCGGGCGGGATCATGCTGCCCAACCACACCCCGTTCCAGATCGCCGAGCAGTTCGGCACGCTCGATGCCTTGTTCCCCGGTCGCGTCGACCTCGGCCTGGGCCGAGCACCGGGGGCCGGGCCGGAATTGCAGCGTGCGCTGCGCAAAGACCTGCACCCCGCCGCCGAAATGTTTCCGCACGATGTCACCGAACTGATGGCGATGATGCGCGGCGAGACCGAGATCCACCCGACGCCGGGCCTTGGCGCGAAGCCCGAGTTCTGGATGCTCGGCTCCAGCCTGTTCGGCGCGCAGCTCGCGGCCCGGCTCGGGATTCCCTATGCCTTCGCTTCGCATTTCGCACCCGACCACCTTGATGCCGCGCTGGAGCTCTACCGGCGGCATTTCCAGCCGTCCGAACGACTCGACCGGCCCTATGTGATGGCCGCGATGCAGGTATTCGCGGCAGAGACGGATGAGAAGGCCGAGCATATCGCCAGTTCGCAGTTGCAGGCCTTCGTCCGGCTGCGCACCGGCAACCCGGGCAAGTTGCCGCCCCCGATTGCAGGATTCCGGGACAGCCTGCCGCCACCGGTGCGGGCGATGATCGAGCATATCGGCCAGGCCAGTGCGATCGGTTCGCCGGCCACCGTCAAGGCTTCGATCGAGGCGTTCGTCGCGCGGACACAGGCAGACGAGATCATCGTGGCCGGCTCGACCTACGATCCCGAGGATCGGATCAGATCGCTTGCCCTGACGCAAGATGCGCTGGCCCGAAGCTAGCGCTACGCGCGGCGTCAAAGCTCTGCTAGGAGTCTCAAGGGCTGCGCTTGCAGCCGGGAGAAGATAAGTCTATCGCGCAGCATAGCTGCACGGTGCGGCAACAAAATAACAGGGCCTTGGCCCTACGGAGCATGCGCGATGGGTGCGAACAAGGCCGCCTCTTCCCGTCAACCTCAACGGCGCCTGGCGGGCGAATCCGCCAAGATCGACGCCCTTGCCAAGCATATGCAGGCCTCGCTGCTCCCGGGCGACACCCCGTTCGCCAAGGGCGAGCTGGATGACGCTGCGCGCTACATGATCGACATCGCCGCGCGGCGCGACGAACAGCGATCGGCTATGGGCATTACCTCCGCAAGCGGCGAACGCCGGATGCTGCGGATCGCGATCGTGAACGACGACATGCCGTTCCTGGTCGACTCGATCGCCGCCACCATCGCCGCGCAGGGCCTTGCGATCGACCGGCTGGTTCACCCCGTCATCAGCGTCAAGCGCTCCGCATCCGGCGAACTGACCGAGGTTCTTGCCGGCAAGGCGGAAGCCACAGGACGCGAATCGATGATTTACATCGAGACCGCCCGGGCCGATGCGCGCGAACGGCGCGAGTTGGAGGCAGCTCTGCGGGCAACGCTCGCCGATGTGCGCGCGG
>JBGSPZ010000240.1:0-1800 GCA_041738375.1 Parerythrobacter sp.
GCCGCCTTCGCCGCCGAACCGCCCGCGGGAAGCTCGGGCAAGGCCATCGGCGCGAACGACACCGTCCACTGCTATGGCGTGCACGACTGCAAGGGCAATTCCGACTGCGCGACCACCGAGAGCGCCTGCAAGGGCCAGAACGCCTGCAAAGGCCACGGCTTCAAGGCGATGAAGGCGGGCGAATGCCTGACGAAGGGCGGAACGATCGGCGATATCGGCTGATTGGTCACCCTGCACGGTCCGGCGGCCAGACCCTCCCCCCTTGGCCGCCGGATCGTGCAACCTTTCGTGCGAACTTCGCGATGATGAACACGATCTCCCGTTTCGACGGCTTCGGACTCGGCCTGCGCCGGACGCATTACGCCGACTTCCTCGATGACGAAGTTCCGGTGGATTTCGTCGAACTGATCTCCGAGAATTTCATGGTCGACGGCGGCAATCCGCTGCGCGTGCTGACGCAAGTGCGGGAAAAGCTGCCGGTGATCCTGCACGGCGTCTCGATGTCGATCGGCTCGGCGCATGGACTCGATGCCGAATATCTGCAGCGCCTCAAGGCGCTGGCGGAGCGGATCGAACCTTTGTGGGTATCCGACCATTTGTGCTGGACCCGTACCAGCGCGCACAACAGCCACGACCTGCTGCCGATGCCCTATACGGAAGAGGCACTGCGGGTCGTGTGCGACAACATCGACCATGCGCAGGAAGCGCTCGGCCGTGCCATGCTGTTCGAGAATCCGTCGAGTTATCTCACCTTCCCCGAGGACGAGATGCGCGAGTGGGAATTCGTCGCAGAAATGGCGAAGCGCAGCGGCAGCTACCTGCTGCTCGACGTCAACAATATCTATGTCAGCGCGCATAACCACGGGTTCGACGCGGGCGAATATCTGCGCGCCCTGCCGCACGACCGGGTGCGCCAGATCCACCTCGCGGGCCACACCGACGGCGACATCAAGATCGACACCCACGACCAGCCGGTGTGCGGCGGGGTGTGGGATCTCTATCGCGAGGCGGTTGCGCTGGTCGGCCCGGTCGCAACGATGATCGAGCGCGACGACGGCATACCGCCGCTGCCCGAATTGCTCGATGAGCTCGATGTCGCCCGCAGGGTCGCCACCGAAGCGCGCAGCAAGGTCGCAGCGTGACGCTCGCGGCGAGCCAGGCGCAATTCATGGCGCATGTCCTCTCCGAGGATCAGGCGCTGCCCGACGGCTGGAGCGCACGCCATGCGGCGGGGCTGGCGATCTACCGCAACAATTACAGGACCTCGCTGGTCGAAGCCTTGCGCTCGACCTACGAGCGCACCGCCGCTTATGTCGGCGAGGATGCCTTCCGGCAGGCGGCGGCGCATCATCTGATTACGCATCCGCCCAGCAGCTGGACGCTCGACCGCGCGGGGGATGGATTTCCCGATACGCTGCGCGAGCTGTTCACGAGCGACCCGGAGGTCGCCGAGCTTGGCTGGCTCGAAGCAGCGATGCATCACGTCTTCGTCGCCGCCGATGCCAGCCCGCTCGATGCGGCGGGCTTTGCCGGGGCCACCGTGCTGTTCACCGAGGAAGACTGGAGCACAATGCGCTTGCGCTTCGTGCCCGGAACGGCGCTCTCCCCGGTGGCGCACGATATCCCGGCACTGTGGCGCGCGATCCATCCAGAAGGCGAGAGCCCATCGCAGGTCGAGCGCCTCGCGGCACCGATGCACCTCCTCGTCTGGCGCGAGGGGTTGAAGCCGGTTTTCCGCCTCGTCGACAGCTCCGAGGGCGAGGCGATGGCCGCGCTCCTCGGCGGCGCGAGCTATGGCGA
>JBGSPZ010000077.1:0-4615 GCA_041738375.1 Parerythrobacter sp.
GCATCTGCGCGCCTTCGATCTGGGTCAACACCAAGCGCGCACCCGCCATCGGATCGGGGTCGTCTGCGGGCAAGTGCGCCTCGATCCAGCCGAGCAGCAGGTCCATGATCGCCCCCGCCGCGTCGAGATAGGCGCGATTGCCCGCCGCGCATCCCGCCACGATATCCCACCACAGGCGGAAGAACGGCTGGAAAGCCGGTTGCGCGGTGATCGCCAGCACCTGTTCGATACAGTCGCGGCGCGAGGCTGCGCGCCCGGCGGGAAAGGCGGTATCGAGCGCAGCGGCAAACATTCCGGCGAGATACTCGAGCAGCGCGGCGATCAGCCCGTCCTTGCTGCCGAAGTGGTAGATCAGCATCCGGTCGCTGGTCCCGGCCGCCTTCGCCAAGGGGCGCAGGCTCGCATCGTTGAGCCCCTGCGCCATGACATGCGCCGCCAGAAGCGGGAGCAGCGTCTCGCGCGACATTCTGGCGGCAACCATAAGGCCTTGTAGCGGATGCTACATAGAGCTACAACTGTAGCATTCGCTACATTCGAATCGCAGGAGCTTGCCGTGTCCCCCTTCATGATCCTTTTCCTTGCCGGGGTTGCCGTGATCGGCCCGGTGGTCGTCTACCTTGCTTTCGCCCGCGAGCCGAAGGGCAGCGCCGCAATCGCTGCAGCCTTGAGCGGAGCATTCGCCGCCTTCACAGCCGTCACCATTGCCACCGAAGGGGTCACGCCGGTGATCGCCAACCATGCATCGAATCTTTGGGGCGTGCAGGTGTGGTACGATCTGCTGATTTCGGTCAGCATCGCGCTGCTGTTCGTCATCCCGCGTGCGCGGCAGGCGGGAATGAATGTGCCCTTGTGGGTGGTCGCCGTCGGTCTCACCGCGAGCATCGCGCTTCTGGCAATGGTCGCGCGGCTGTTCTGGCTTGAGCGCCAGAGCGCCGCCGCGGTCCAGGCCGACTAGGCGACTTCGCCCGTCACCGGATGGGTCCCGCGATTCTCGTTCGCATCCATTTCGAAATCGAACTTTCGCCATCCATTGCGGTCACGGATCATCGGCTGGCTGCAGCTCTGGCAGCGGGTGCGGAAACTGGTTCCGTCATGCCACACGCGGTGGCGATCGATGGAATGGCCGGCAACGGCGCACAAGGCGGCTCTTAGCATCGTCGTAACTCCGGGTAGTTCGATGGTTCAACGAACAGGCGGGGTGGTGTATCCTCGTTCCGCCGCATTTATTGTTCAAATGCGACGGTTTAGCGGTATCCGGATGGCAGTGCGGTTAAAGCAGCGCATATTCTGTCGCGCCTGCAATCCGCCTTGCCGCAATCCCGCCTGATGGGTAGTCAGCAACCGATGTCCGGCACCGGCGAGACTCCTTCCGATCCCCTTCGCTGGACTCTCGTCCTGACGCTTGCGTTTCTCGTTCTCAGCCTGTGGCGCATAGCGACGCCGACCGCTCCGATGTTCGACGAGGTGCATTATCTGCCCGCCGCACGAAACCTGCTCGACGACTGGACCTGGACCAATCGCGAGCATCCGATGCTCGGCAAGCAGCTCATCGCGCTCGGCATCGAGCTGTTTGGCGACACAGCATGGGGCTGGCGCGTTTTCCCAGCGGTGTTCGGCGCCCTCGCGCTGTTTGCCGGGATGCGCGCGCTGTGGTTCGCTAGCCTTTCGCGCTTTGCCTCGCTCGCTTTCGGGGTGCTGCTGGCGACAGGGTTCCACCTCTTCATCCACGCGCGGATTGCCATGCTCGACGGGTTCATGGTGGCCCTCTTCTTGGTCGCGCTGTGGCAATGCGCAGCCGCAGTCCGCGAGCCGGAGAAGGGGCGCTGGCGGCTGGCCTTGGCCGGCATCGCACTGGGCCTGTCGATGGGCACCAAGTGGAATGTGGTGCTGCTTGCCATGCTGCCGGGGCTGGCATTCTTCTTCGCGCGACTGAGCGCAGGCCGACGCAGGCTGGTGAGCAGCCGCAGGGGCTTGCCGGTTCCCGGAGTTGCCCTGTGGGAAGCCGCGCTCCTGCTCGGCGCGTTGCCGCTGATCGCCTACTGGCTGACCTATTGGCCGGCCTATCTCGCACCGCAAGATCCGCTGCAACCCGGCGGGTTCATCGAAATGCACCGGCACATGCTGGAACTGCAGGAATCGGTTAAACAGCCGCATCCCTACCAGAGCCAGTGGCCCGACTGGCTGCTCAACCGGCGCGCGATCTGGTATCTTTACGAGAATGTCGATGGCGCACAGCGCGGCGTGGTGCTGCTCGGGAACCCGCTTACCATGCTGCTCGGCCTGCCCGCGATGCTGTGGGCGGGTTGGGTCGGAGTGGCGCGGCGGCGGTGGGATACTCTGGCCGTGGCACTGCTGTTCGCGTTCGGCCTCGGAATGTGGATCGTCGCGAACAAGCCGATCCAGTTCTACTATCATTACTTCCTGCCCAGCTGCTTCCTGCTCGCTGCGCTGGCGCTGGCGCTCGACGAGTTCTGGCAGCGCGGCTGGCGCTGGACCGCACTCGCAGCGGTCGGGGGATCGATGCTGACCTTCGCCTATTTCTACCCGATCCTGAGCGCCTGGCCGCTGGCGGGCGAGATGGCCTTCACCAGCTGGGCGTGGATCGAAGGCTGGCGGTAAGAATTTTTGCGGTTTCGCCGATGCGGTGCATGACAATGTCATGCGCAAAAAGCACTCAGTATCTGCCCCAGACGAACTTGCTCGATAGTGCGTAGTTCCATACCGCGCCGATCACGATCCCGCCGAGCGCCGCGAGCGCCCAGTGCACGCCTTCGCCCTTTAGGAAGCCCGCCACCGCGACATTCGCCAGCGCGCCGACTGCGCAGGTGGCACAGAAGCCGATCCAGCCGCGGATGAGGGCACCCGCACCCTTCAGGCGCTGGTCGCGGTAGGTCAGCCAGTTGTTGAGCCAAAAGTTGAACGTCATCGCGGCAAAGGTTGCGGCTGCTTGCGCCGGCAGGAACGCGGTATCGACCCCACGGAACAGTGCCGCCAGAACCGCCATATGCACCCCGACACCCAGCGCACCGACGGTTCCGAAGAGCGCAAACCGCGTCGGTACCAGCCGCCCGAATGTGCGCTCATAGAGCCCAATCAGGAATTCGAACGCCACCGCCCGGTCGAGCTTGCTCGCCCCACTGCGCCGTTCGGCAAATTCTAGTGGCAACTCACGCACGCGCAGCGGTTCGGGCGAGGTGGCGAGGATGTCGAGCAGGATCTTGAACCCCACCCCCGACAATCGCGGCGCGAGCGCCCGCGCTCGCGTTGCCTTGAGCAGGAAATAGCCGCTCATCGGGTCGCTCAGCTCGACCCCGGTGATCTTGCGTGCGATCCGGTTGGCCAGACCCGACGCCTTTTCGCGCCGTTCACTCGCCAGGCCTGCAGCGCTGGCGCCGGGGGCGAACCGGCTGGCCACTGCGATGTCGGCCTCGCCCCCCTGCACCGCCGCCAGCATCTGCGGCAAGAGCATCGGATCGTGCTGGTGGTCGGCATCCATCACCGCGACAAAAGGCGCAGCAGTGGCGCACATTCCCTCGATCGCGGCGGAAGCCAGCCCGCGGCGTCCGATGCGATGGATCACACGGACGCGCGGATCGGCGAGCGACAGCCGGCGCGCTTCGTCCGCTGTGCCGTCGGCGCTGTCGTCGTCGACCACCACGACTTCCCAGCCAGACGGTCCGAGCGCGCTTTCGATGCGCGCGATCAGCGGCGCGATGTTCTCGCACTCGTCGAGCGTGGGGAGGATGATCGCGAGCTGGAGCACGCGCGCGCCTTAGAGGCGTTCGATCACCGCGTCACCGATTTCCTTGGTCGAAGCATTTCCGCCCAGATCGCCGCCATGCACACCGTCGGCCAGCGTCTGCGCAACCGCATTTTCGATCCGCGCCGCCTCATCCTCGCGCCCGAAGCTGTGCCGCAGCATCATTGCGGCGGAGAGGATCGTTGCGATCGGGTTCGCCTTGCCCTGCCCGGCGATATCGGGGGCGGTGCCATGGATCGGCTCGTAGAGGCCGAAGGTCCCATGCTCCGTTCTCCGTTCACCGAGCGACGCACTCGCGAGCAGGCCGATGGAACCGACACACATGCTCGCCTGATCGGACAATATGTCGCCGAACAGGTTTCCGGTCACCACCACGTCGAACTGGCCCGGATTGCGCACCAGCTGCATCGCTGCATTGTCGACATACATGTGATCGAGCGCGACATCGGGATAGTCCGCCGCGACCTCGAGCACCACGTCGCGCCACAGCTGGCTGGTTTCGAGCACATTGGCTTTGTCGACGCTGGTGAGCCGGCGCTTGCGGCCCTGCGCCGCGCGGAACGCGGTGTGCGCGATCCGGCGCACCTCATTTTCGGAATAGGACATCATGTCCCACCCCTCGCGCTGGCCGTCGTCGCGGGTGCGGGTGCCCTTGTCGCCGAAATAGACATCGCCGTTGAGTTCGCGCACGATCAGCAGGTCGATCTGACGGGCGATCTCGGGCTTGAGCGCCGACATGTCTTCCAGCCCCGCGAACATCGCCGCCGGGCGCAGATTGGCGAACAGGCCCAGTTGCGCCCGAAGGCCGAGCACCGCCTGTTCGGGCCGCAAGTGCCGCTCGAGGTGGTCGCACGC
>JBGSPZ010000136.1:0-6577 GCA_041738375.1 Parerythrobacter sp.
GGCGGAGAGCGAGCTTTCGCGCGACGCTCTGGGTAGCAGCGGGCTGCTGGCCGTGGACGCGATCCGACAACGCTGGGACGAGCACCTCACCGGCCAGCGCGGCCACGAAACTCTGCTGTGGAACGTGTTGATGTTTCAGGCATGGCAGCGCGGGCAACGCGGCTGATGCTCAAGACGCTCGTGCGGCAATCTGTCTCGGTCGCGGGCCTGCGGGTGGTCGGAACCGGCCTGTCGGTCTGTGTGACGATCGCCATCGCCCGGTGGTTCGGCGCCGATGTGCTCGGAGTCTACGCCTACTGCGTCGCCTTGCTCGCCATTGCGGCAGTTCCAGTATCCAACGGATGGGCGACCATGTTGCTGCGCAGCGTGGCGGCATCGGGCAAGATCGACCCTGTGTCGCGGCAGATGGGGCGGTTCGGTGCTATTGTCGCAATCGGGGTCGCGATTGTCGCTGGGCTGCTCGGCCTGGGTGCGATCTGGCTGGGAAGATCGGACGTCGCCGTCGCATTGAAGCCACTCGCCGCTTGGGTCATTCCGCTGTTGATGGCGATCCTGCTGTTCGACCAGATTTCCGCGCTGCGCATGTCGTCGCTGCGCGGTATCGACCGCCCGGCGATCGCCCAGGCCCCGGAAATGCTCGTCCGGCCGCTGGTGCTGCTGGGTGGGATTGCTGCGGCCTGGATCTGTTTCGGCCGTGTTACTGGGTGGCACCCGATAGTGGTGTTGTTCTCGTCGCTCGCGCTTGCCGCCCTGGTGGCCGCGCTGTTCGGCCACGCGATCCTGCGCAGCATCGCGCCCCAAGCCGCCGGGGTTGCTCAAGAGCCGCCGAAACGACGGGAGTGGCTCGCCAGCGCAGGAGCGCTCGCCGGTAGTGCAGGACTGGTGCAGCTCAATGGCTATGTCGATCTGCTGCTGCTGGGTAACTTCGCCTCGACCGCAGAGCTCGGCCAGTACCGCTCTGCGCTGCAGATCGCGATGCTGGCGAGCTTCGGCTATGTCGCACTCAATATGCTCGGCGGCCAACGGTTTGCCCGGCTGCGCGCTGACAGCGACGAGGACGGTCTCAGGCGAACATCGTCCTGGCTCGCCCGGCTCGGCCTGCTGGCCGCCGTGCCCCTGCCTGTCGTGCTGCTGTTCGCCGGTGACGAGGTGTTCGAATTGCTGTTCGGGCCGGCGTTCGCGGCGGCAGCCTTGCCGGCGCTCATCATCGCCAGCGGCCTCACATTCAGCGCGGCTATCGGAATGGCGCGCACCATGCTGGTGATGCATCACTTCGAATTCCTGGTGATGCGGACGACGCTTGCTGCGCTGGCCCTGAATGTTGGCCTGTGCATCGCTCTGATCCCCGCATACGGCATGCTCGGAGCGGCAATCGCCAATTGCGCCGCGACGGTTTGCTGGAACGCGCTGCTCTGGCTCCTCGCTTTCCGAAAGGTCGGGATCGATACCAGCGCGCTGGGGTTGAATTCGACCCGGGCCTCCGCCCAAGACTCCCTCACTTCAGAGTAGTACCCCGATGTCTGCCCACCTCTCGCAATTCGAACCCGCGCGCGATGTTCCAGATGCTGCGCCGATCCGGCGAGCGGTCATCATTGCATCCACGCAGCGGTCAGGCAGCAGCCTACTTGGGCATTACCTCGAGAAAACCGGCGCCTTCGGTGTGCCGCTCGAATACTTCAACCAGTCCAACCTGGCGCACTGGCGCAAGCGGTTCGAATTTGCGAACATCGAGCAATTCCTCGACCGGATCGAACCGTTGCGAACATCGCCAGGTGGCATTTTCTCGATCAAGTCACACTACTTCCAGTTGCGCGAAGTCGGCTCGATCAGCTCGCTATTCGCACGCTATGGGGATTGCCGTTTTGTCCGGATCACCCGGCGCAATCTATTGCAGCAGGCCATCTCGCGAACGGTGGCGCAGCAAACGGGGGTCTGGATTTCCGGCCAGCCCGAAACCGGGCAGCCGCGCTATGACGCGAGCCTCATCGCAGCCAATTTGCGGGCGCTTTCGCGCCAGCACGAGCAATGGTCGCTCGCGTTCGCGATCACCGGTACGGATTTTCTTCCGGTCGAGTACGAAGATCTTGTGGCCGACCCGGGAACGACGATCCGGCGGATTGCAAACTTTTGCGATGTGCCCCTGTCCGATAGCGCAATACCCGACGCACCCCCGATCAAGCCGCAGACACGATCGATGTCTGCGGAATGGGCCGAGCGCTACTTGCAGGAACGGACCGAGGCCGACGAGCCGATCCTATTCGGTCGTTACCCGTTCGGCGATGCTGCGCGAGACATGGCAAGGGCATTGCGCGACAGGCTTTCGCGACCTGGCAGGGCCGAGCAGTGGCCAGCCTCCCCCAATCTTGCGTCGGATGATGAATCTGACTAGCAGCGCGCCTGTCGCCTGTCCCCCTCACCACAGGCCATGCGGAGCACGATCGATGAATTACAATATCCTGCAGAACGTCGATGCGTCGATGATCGAGATGGAGCCGTTCCCGCATATCGTGATCGACAATGCGCTGCCGCAGGATGTCTACGACCGGCTCTCCGCCAGCTATCCCGATCCCGAAGGGATGCCGGAGAAATACAAGTCGATGAACAACCAGCGTTACAATCTCCTGTCGCGCTGGGGGGCAACCGAGCTACCGTTCGAACAGGCGTCCGACGATTGGCGGCGCTTTATCGAAGAGAACGAATCCACCGCCTTCGTCGAACGCGCCTTTTCGCTGTTCCCGGATTATCTCGCCGAACACGGTGGAGAACGCGCCATCGACCTGAGCAAGTTCGGACCTGACCTGCCCGCCAAGATCAAGACCGAACCTCTGGTCACTTTCGACGAGGTGAAGCCCCGGGTCACGGTCGCGGTCAATACGCCTGCTACCGCGCTGAAGAGCGTCCGCGGCGCGCACACCGACAATGCGCGTAAGGCCTATGTCGGGCTGCTCTATTTCCGCTTGCCGGAGGACGAATCGACCGGCGGCGACCTCGAAATCTTCCGCTGGAAAGACGGCGCTGTGCGGCAGCCTTGGGCCGTCGCGGCAGATCCTGCGGCAGTCGAGTGCATCAAGACGATCGAATACCGCCCGAACCGGCTGGTGCTTTTCCTGACCACCGAGAATGCACTGCACGGCGTCTCTCCGCGCTCGGTCACGCCGACCTGGCGGCGACTGGTCGTGATCTCGGGCTGGTTCCCCGGTGTGGACTACTTCGACACCGACACCATGCACGGCCGCTTCTCGGGCGTTCGGGCCCAGCTCGGTGCCGCAGCGCGCCGCCTCCTTGGCCGCGAGCGGGTTACCGCCGACTAGTTCGCTCGGCGGGTTCACCCGCGATGGCGGCCTCGACGATTGCCCGGGAGACTGCGTGAGCTCCCCAGTCGTTGAGGTGATTGTCATCCCTGTACGCCATCCTGCCATCGAGCAGGTAGCTGCAGCGGTTTTCGTCGCACAAGGTGGTCGCAGGATCGATTCTGGTCACCCGCCCTTGCTTGCGCAGTGCTTCGCGTAGCATTTCCGAGGCGGCATTGCTCGCATTGGCATGGAACTCTCGCGAGATCGACTGGGCTTCGATGGCATCCCGGTCGCCGCGCAGAATGAAACCCAGATTGTCCGCATGGTCACGCTGCCTTGGGACGGTATCGACGATGACAACCTTCATTCCTGCCGCTTGCAGCCGGGCAAATGTCGCAGCCAGCGACTGCCCCGCCAACGCGCCGGGATCGCCTTGCCAACGCGACGCCGATGCGGGGAAAATGCTGCGGCTGGCCAGAGTCCACGGGTGGCCGAACTCATCAGCCTCAAGGGGTGCGCGCAGATAGTTGGGCCAACGCGCGGCAAGCACGACAACCGTGCCTTTGGGCATTGCCTCGATCCGGGCCAGGGTTTCGGCATTGAAGGTGGAGCAGCGCGGGCCTTCGAGATTGCGCCAATCATTGTCGAAGCCCGGGATCGGGGGACAGCCGCCGTTGCGGAACAGCTCCACTGTGCCGCCAGACGCATCGGCCCATCGCTGCAAGGTAGGGGCAAGCATTTCGGCATGGCTGTCGCCCCACAGTACGAACCGGGTCCCCTTCGGAATCGCAATCGGCTCGTACTCCATTTGCGCCGCGGCAGGCGGACGTACGAGATCGACAGTTCCTGCCGCGTAGCGCTGGGTGAAGCCGTTCCCGAAATGGAGCGCGAGACCGGCGAGGCAGGCCAAGGCTATCGCAATCGCACCGCCGCCGAGCGTCGCGCGCAAGGAGAACTTTCGATAATCCCGGAAAGGTTGCTCGACAAACCGCCAGCTGAGGTAAGCCAGCGGGATCGAAGCGACGAGGCACGCCAGGACTACGCTGGTCGGCGGCGCTTGCAGCCAGGCATAGCGGGCAAAGGCGAGGATTGGCTGGTGAACGAGGTAGAGCGAATAGGAAATCAGCCCTACCCAGACGAACGGCGCCTGCGCCAACAGCCGGTGCGTCAGGCTGCCCGAGGCATGTAATGCCAGGAGCGCCGAGGTGGCCAGCACCGGGACCAGTGTGATCAGCCCCGGGTGATAGCTGCGCGGCCCGAACGCGAAGAAGCAGGCACACAATGCGGCAAGCGCCAAGGCGGAGATCGCCTCGATTGCCCATCGGGGGCAGCTCTCGATCAAGCGGCGCCCTTCTCCCATGGTCTGCGAGTAGAAAGCGCATCCGACGACACAACCGATCGCCAGTTCGAAAATGCGATTGACGGTAAAGAAGAAGAAGGTCGACGGGACCGTGTCATTGGTCGCGCTGGCAAACAGGAGCGAGCCCAGGACGGCGGCGGCAAGAAACCCGTAGAGCCATTTGCGGCCGCGCAGCACCAGCAGCGCTATCAGCGGGGCGACGATGTAGAACTGTTCCTCGACCGCAAGGCTCCAGGTGTGGACCAGCGGGTTCGCTTCGGCAGCCGCATCGAAGTAACCGGACTTCGACCAGAACAGCAGGTTCGAAACGAAGGTTGCCGAGGCGACGAGCGCCTGACCGAACTCGCGAAGCGGAAAAGGAGGCAACAGCCACAGCCCTGCGATGGTGGAGGCGATCAGCATCGCAAACAGGGCTGGGAATATGCGCAGCACCCGGCGCTTGTAGAAGTCCGCCATGCTGAAGCGGCCCGCCGCAGCACGATCGACAATCATCGACGCGATCAGAAACCCCGAGATCACGAAGAAGATATCGACCCCGATAAAGCCACCGGGCAGGAGCTTGGGAAAGGCGTGCCCCACCAGGACCGGGATGACGGCAATCGATCGCAGCCCGTCGATGCTGGCGGAATGGCCTTTCGGAGCTTCAGGAAGCGGCACGCGTACCCCGTAAATGTCCGCTCCGTCTGCAAGCGCAATGCGCGGGAGCTGTAGCGCAAGTCCGGTGCGGCTAGATTGTCGGGGGAATGGAGTCAACGCGCGACGCGGTGCTGGACGGACGCCCCGCAACTTATGCCATCTCGGCAATTGCCAGACCAACCTCCAGCCCCTAGTCCGCCCGCAACCTCAACCGCTGGTAGCTCCGCCTCGATGACGATTGCCCGAAAAATGAAGTCTGCCGTCCGGCGGGCGCTCGTTCAGCCGTGGATCAACGCACTCGCCCGACCGGCCGCGAAGGCTTTGCCGATGCATTGGCGAACGCGCCTGCCGGTCAATGTTCCCGTGGTTACTCTCTCGCTCGACAAGGATCGGGCGATAGTCCTCGCCCAGCCGCATCGCTGCCATGTGGCGCAGGAGCTTTACTGGGGCGAAGGCCAGCTCCAGACCGCGCAGGATCGCCATGCCCTGAAAGCCGCACTGGCGTTTTCCCGGGATGCGTCAACTTTCCTCGATATCGGGTCCTACACCGGTCTGTTCGCGCTCGCGGTCGCCCGTGCCAACCCGGCCATCCATTCCTATGCTTACGAGATTGTCGGGGAGAACTACCTCCTGTTGTGGGAGAACGTGCTCCACAACGACCTGGGCGACCGGGTCCACCCGAGGCTGGTCGCGGTGGGCGGCGAGGACGGGGAAATTCGTATCCCCTACGCCCAGTCGAGCGGACAACTCGCTTCGTCGGTCGATATCGGCTGGAGCACCGATCACGGGGTGCGCGTACCGATGAAGCGGCTCGACGACCTCCATCTCGACAGCGCTGGCCGGGTTGCGCTGAAAATCGATGTGGAAGGCTTCGAAATGGAAGTGTTCGATGGCGCGCGGGCCTTCCTCGCCAAGCACCGGCCAGACATGGTGTGCGAAGTGCTGCGGCGGGCCAAGCGCGTTCCCGAGATGATGGATCTGCTCGGCGGACTTGGCTACCGCTGGTTTCACATCCGCGAGGACGGCTTCGCCCGGCGCGATACCATCGTTGCCGACAAGCTAAGGCGTGACTGGCTGCTGACCTGCAAAAGTGATGCCGAGCTTGAAGCACTGGGCCTCGAATTGATCGACTGACCGCGCTAAGGTGCCGGGCAGCAAACCGGAAAGAGTTACCTGATGAATGACAATCTGGGTCCCGCAGCCTGCGGTGCCGAAGTCATACGTACCGAAATCGCCGCGCTCGCGCAGATGGCCGACGGGCTGGGCGAAGCCTTCGCGCGCGCCGCGC
>JBGSPZ010000146.1:0-3741 GCA_041738375.1 Parerythrobacter sp.
TCACGGCGCTGCTGCCGAAAGACCTCGCCGCATGGGCGACCGCCCTGCGCCGCGCGCATTTCCCGCCTGAACGAAACTGTCTCGACGCGCACGTCACGCTGTTCCACGCGTTGCCCCCGCAATGCGAGGAGGAGGTACAAGACCTGTTTCGCAAGCTTGCGGGCGAGATCGCACCAGTCGACGCCACGCTCGAGCGTGTGATGTCGCTCGGTCGGGGGACGGCCTTTGCGATAGAATGCGAAGGGATGATGCGGCTTCGCCACCGGATCGCGGACCATTTCCACGGGATGCTCACCGCGCAGGACCAGCACAGACCGCGCCTCCATGTGACCGTTCAGAACAAGGTCTCGCCCGCCGAAGCCAAGGCTCTCCAGGCAGAGCTTGAGGCAAGTTTCGCGCCGCGCCGCTTCGCGTTTCGCGGCCTCGGGCTTTACCGCTATCGTGGGGGCCCTTGGGAACCAGTCGGCGAATTTGCCTTTTGTGGCAAAGGCAGGGCATGATGGGTGCCTGAGAGCTGTGCTGCAAGGAGGGGGGGATATGGCCGAAAATGTCGCGTTGCTGGGTGCCCTACTGCTGGTTGCCGCGATGGTGCCGACATCCATCCGGCTGGTGCGATTGATCGCGCTCGCCGCAGGTGGCGCGGCGATCGTCCATTTTTCCCTCGGTGGCATTGCAGGCCCGTGGGTATGGCTCGCGATCGCCTTCGTACTGATCAACGCCGCACAGCTTGCGCGGCTGCATCTGCGCACCCGCACGCACGGGTTGCGCGAGGAGGAGCGCGAACTGCTCGAACATGTGCTGAATGTCGAGGAGCCCGACCGGCAGCGCCGCCTGCGCGACCTGCTCGAATGGCGCGATGCGCCAGCGGGTGAACTGCTGATGCGGCAGGGCGAACGCAGTCCGCCGCTCATCTACGTCGCCTCGGGAAGGGGCCGTATCGAGGTCGGCGGCAACTTGGTCGGCACATGCGCCAAGGGCGATTTCCTCGGCGAGATGAGCGCCATTCTGGGAGAAGACGCTACTGCTACCGTCGTGGTGGCCGAACCCATGCGGATTGCGCACTTCGACCGCGACGCGCTGGCTGAAATGACTCGCACCATGCCCGAGTTGCAGCGCGCCTTCGACCACGCGCTCAACCGCGGTTTGGCGGCAAAGATCGTCCGCATGAATGCAAATGCTGCGCAGGACACCTGAAGTCTGTTGCTGTGCCACAAACGGGTGTTGACCGCGAGGGATGCCAGCCCTAAATGCGCCGCTCGCAGGCGGGCCATTCGCCCCGCAGCAGGCCTTACGGGGCGGAGTAGCTCAGCTGGTTAGAGCACCGGAATCATAATCCGGGTGTCGGGGGTTCAAGTCCCTCCTCCGCTACCATTCTCGAATCCCCGTGGGTTCGCATGTCGCTGCTCCTATTTGGAAAACCAAATAAAATCAAAATTCTACGGGTGAATCGCGTCAGTATGCGGTCGCCAAGAATCTAACGGTGCGCTTCACGCACAGGGAAGAGCGCCGCATCCTCGATCTGGCGCACGCCGTTGTTGAGCGCGGCGTCCTATATGGCGGCGAACTCGTCCGCGTTGGGTTGGCGGGGCAACTGGCAGGCCCGCTGGGTAGGCTTACCATACTGGTTGCGAATTCGAAGGCGGATTCGGGGGCGGTGTTGCTCATCGGCCAGTATAGGCCACAAATATGGACCTGGAGGACAGCACGTCTTCGTTAACCTTGGACTCAGGCTTGGCCGGACATTACTGGCACGATTCCAGCCACCTGCCAACACGAGCGGGGGAACAAGGTTACCGTCTTTCGGGTTGCACTGGGAAAGGGGGTTTTCGCCGTGAGTTTCGTCCGTCTGTTGTTGGGCCTTGCCGCGCTGGTTGCGCCGCTGATGGCGCATGCGCAGGTGGCGAACGATGCGAAGGTGGAGATCCGCAACACATCGGGCGAGGCGCGGCGGGTGTGTTTCTACAAGGGTCACGCCGACATCAACCTCGCGCCCGACGGGTGCGTGACGCTCGCGGCGGGCGAGACTAAGAGCTACGACCGCGGCGCGGCGGGGGACCGCGGGGCGTACAAGGTCAAGGTGTTCAAGCCGGCGCTGTTCGACCAGTATCTCTATGCGCGCAAGCTGCCCGCCGATGCCGGGCGGCTGCTGCTGAAGGAACGCGGGGGGTTCAGCTTCGTGCGCTATCGCAACATCGCCCCGCCAGCAGATCAGGGCCCGCGACAGATTTCGCTGTGCAATGCCAACCAGCCGCAATCCGTCTGGGTGGTGCTCGCGCTGCGCCATGCCGGGCGGTTGACCGCGAACGGATACTGGGAGGTCAAGCCGGGGGCCTGCATCAACGTGCCGTTCCACCTCTACAGCAATGCCTCGCAAGCGGTGTTCCCCGAGGTGTTCTACTGGGCGCGGACCTATGGCGACAGCCCGCTTTACTGGTCGGGCAAGCCGGGGGACGTGGCGATCTGCAAGGAACGCGGGCAGTTCCGCAACGAATGGCGCGCGCCCGCAGGCCAGGACATCGAGGAAGGCGCAGAGTGCGCGGGTGAAGGGAGCGAACTCGTCTTCACCCGCCGCCACACCGCCGGCACGCCGCAAGGGCGGACCACGAGGCTTACGTTCTAGAGTCCGGTTCAGCGCGGCTGAAATGATGCGGTTCCGGCCCGCACCCCCACCCGGCCACCCAAGACATTATCCTGATTGGGTGGCCGGGTGGGGGCGCGGGGCGGCGCCGTCTCTACGTTAGATCATCAGACGGTGTTGCTTTCACCCATCTTGGTCGAAACCGTCCCGAAAGTGGTCGACAATTCGTTGCCCAGACCCTGCATCGCCGTGATCGCGGCTACCGCAATCAGTGCGGCGATGAGGCCGTATTCGATCGCGGTTGCCCCGTTTTCGTCCTTGAACAAGCGTACCAGCATGACTTTGCTCCCTGCCATTGAGAAGGACAGTTAGCGCCCGGTTGGGTTTCGGTGCGCTTACCTCTCGCGGTTAATTTGCAGCTAACGACGATCGCAGCTCAGGCGAACTGCCGGTCTTCATAGTCGAGCACCGCCTGCGCGCCCTGCTCGGCGTGAAGCCGGAGCTTCTCGAGCGCGCTCGCACAGCCCATCGCCATCCGCGTGACATGCTCGGTGTACTCGGCCAGTGGCATCGGCTCGTCGAACTGCGCCTCGACCACCAGCCGGACGAGGCACGACCCGTCTTCGCGCGGCTGGATCTCGTGGCGTTCATCGCTCCACACCAGCCGGCCGATTTTCTGTCGCGCCACTGCGCGATAGGCGTAGACCTCACCCGGCACCGCCTCGCTGACGGTGATGTCGAACGGCAGGTCGGCCATCTGCCACATGGTGAAGCAGTAATGATCCGGCCCGACCAGCGCGACGCTGTGGCCGAGTTCCCGCTTGGCGCAGCTCTCGCTGCCGAAGTCGAGCAGGCCATAGATGCGCTCGGCGCTGGCGGCGATTTCCTCCTCGAAATCGAAAGTCACCGGGCCTTCGGGCGCCATCTCGGGCGCGAACATCTGCTTGAACCGGTCGAACATCGTGGATCCTCCTGCGCAGCTCCTAGCCGCCGAAAAGCTAACGACTTGCAAACTCTTGCAGCGCCCATAGGGTGGGGCGAGGGGAGGCCGTACATGCTCGAGCGCCTGCGGCAGAGCCGCAATGGAACAGCGATAGCGGTCGGCCTCGCGGCGATGCTCGCGGTCGCGCTGGTGCAATGGCTCGACCTGCGCCTGCTGCGCG
>JBGSPZ010000202.1:0-11360 GCA_041738375.1 Parerythrobacter sp.
GCGCTGCGCCCGCTGCCGGTGCCCGCCTCCGATGTCGACAGCTGGCCCAAGGCGCTGGTGTGGCTGGCGCGGACCTTCGGCCGCAACCTGCTGTTCATCGCGCTGGTGACGGTGCCGATGATGGTGCTCGCTGGCGCTTTGGGGGCGATCCTGATCACCTTCCTCGACTTCGAGGATTTCCGGCGGTTGGTCGGCATGCCGACCTCGGTCCCGATGATCCTGCTGGCGATGTGCTTCATCGCCGCAGTGGCGATCTTCCTGCCGGTGCCGATCGCCTTCGACGTGATCCTCGCGGTCATTCTCGTCAACGCCGGCTGGCCGACGCGTTATGTCATGCCACTGCTGTTCGCACTGGGATGTTACAGCGTCTATTCGATGCTGATCGTCGGGCGGGCGATATCCTGGCGTATGTCGCTGGCGATGATGGCCTCGCTGGCGGCGCTCGCAGTGCTGCTCGGCGTGGGTGCCAACTGGCTCGACAAGACGATCCTCGAGGGCCGGCACAACGACAATATCGCCTATCTCGCCAACGCGAAGTCGTTCGACGGAGTGGCACCGAAGCCGGTGGCGGGATCGCTCGATGCGGTGAGCATTCCGGCGGTCGAGTATCGTCCGGCACCCGCGCAGATAAGCCATGACGGGCCGGGGCAGGTGGCGGTTGCTGTTGCCCTGCCTCAGGGCATGGCCAGCAAGGGTGCCGAAACCGGCTTCTCCCGGCTGATGGGGCCCGAGATCGGGATCGATCTCCCGCCCGAGAACCGTGGGCTGGAAGTGCTGGAGCCCTATACCTTCATGTGGGGGCTTGCCGCCGGTGACACCACCTGGGACGGCTGGGTCGACATTATCCTCGCGCGAAGCGGATCGGTCGGCGGACTCGCCTATTTCCGCAACATTGGCGGGACGTTCCAGCAGGTTCCGCTCGATCTCGGTCCGGTCGATCGCCAGTTCGTCGGGACCGTGATGCTCGCGAACCTCAATGACGACGATCTGCCGGACATGCTGGTCTCGACCTATCTCAACGGGTCCTACATCTTCTGGAACCGCGATGGGGAATTCCGCTGGGAGGACCGGATCGAACTCGATAACGGCGATGCGGGCGTTATTGCCGCCCCCGGCTTCGGCGATCTCGACAACGACGGCGATCTCGATATTCTGGCGGCGAACTGGACGATCGGGACCACCGCCAATAACGGGAACCCCTACCTCCTCTCCTCGCGCGATCGGGTATTCTGGAACGAGGGCGGCAAGTTCGTCGCGCAGGTCCTGAACGGGGTTCCGGGCGAGAGCCTGACCTCCGCGATCGAGGATATCGACGGCAACGGCCTGCCCGACCTGATGATCGGGGACGACGTGTCGACCGCCGACAAGATCTATCTCAACCAAGGCAACCGCAAATTCGTCCTGGCGAAAAAATCCGACGGGATCGTCCCATATCTGACCAACACTTCGATGAGCCTCGACTTCGGCGACATCGACAACGACCTGATCGATGAGCTTTACGTGGCTCAGATTGCCTGGTCGCAGTGGCGGGTGGATTCGGTGAGGCCCGAGCTGAGCTATTGCATGCAACCGGAATTCGGTATCACCAATCCGGAGCAATGCTTTCTCAGCCTGCGCGAGCGGAACCTGTCGGCGACGGAAGCCCACTCGCGCTACTCGACCTGCGACCGGATTGCCGATCCGTCGTTCCGGCTGATCTGCGCCGCGCGCAGTCTTACCTTCCGCGCGAGTTTCCTGGGCGACACCTCGGATTGTGGCCTGCTCAAGGGCTTGGGCGGCAATCTGGAGCAGATGTGCCTCGTCGCTGCCAAACCCCGGTTAAGGAACGCGAAGGAGACGATCGAACGCGAGGATTATGTTGGCGGCATTCGGCAACGCAACATCCTGTTCAAGCGCGGCCAAGGCAAGGGTTTCGAGGATCGGACGATGGCCCTGGGGGTCGATCGGCCCGGCTGGAGCTGGAACGCGCGTTTTGCCGATCTCGACCAGGATGGATGGCAGGATTTGTTCGTCGCGACCGGCATGGCCTATCACCGCAACACCCAGCCCAACGCCTTCTATCGCAACCGATCTGCCCGAGGCTTCGTTCGCGCGGATGAGAAGTTCGGTCTGGCCGATCCTGTGCCGTCGACCACCTACGCGCTGGCCGATTACGACCGCGACGGCGATGTCGACATCATCCGCGCGTCTTTGATGACCCAGCCGATCATCCACCGCAACGACGCGCCTGCGGGACGTGCCCTCTGGGTCAGGATCGAGGACGCGGTGGGTAACCGGGCCGGGGTCGGCGCACGGATCGTCATCACTACCGACGACGGCACCAAGCGCGTGCGCGAAATCCGCCAGAGCGGCGGCTTTGCCAGCGGCCTCCACCCGCAGGCACATTTCGGCATCGGCAACGCGCAGAAGGTAACGAAGATCGACGTCGTCTGGCGCGATGGCAGCACATCCTCGATCGCGGGCGATTTTGCCGCAAACTCCGAGGTCGTCGTCAGCCGCACCCGCTAGGCAGTGGGAGCGCCTCCTGCGCGGCGTGCCATGAACCGGCGATAGGCGGCGTGCCAGGCGGCGAGAGCGAAAGCGAAGTCGCGGTTTTCTGCCCTTGCGCGAAGACGGTCGTCCATCTGCCAGGGCTTCGTGCGGCCATTGAAATGCAATACGCGTGCATCTTGCACCGCGCCGCCCGCTGCCTTGCTCGACCGGCCCAGATGGCCGAGCATGAAATTGTAGCTATGGTCGAGAATCTGGACCTCGGCACCGAACAGGCGGTTGAGTACGGCCTGGTCGGTGTGGTCGCTCGCCACCGAGGACCAGCGTTCGGGGGCCAGCTCACCAAGCACGCGGTCGCGGACGGCGGCTTGGCGTAATTCCTGTGAAACCCGCACGAAACCTGCATTGAAGCTGCGAAACTGGGCTGCATCTGCGGCTCCGGTGCTTTCGGCGAGCGTTTCCGGATCACGTGTATTGCCCGCCAGATAGGCCCGGTCGCCGCTCGCGGCGATGGAGGCTCCGAGCGAGGCGGCTGCCTCGACCGATGCGCAGAACAACACGTCGCTGTCGACGAACAGGGCGGGGCGCGCCGCCATCCCGTCGAACAGGTCGAGCGAGAAGAAGCGGCGATAGCGCGAGGCGAGCGAGGGTCGCTCGGCGATCAGCGTGTCGATGGCGCGGGCGAGATCGTTTGACGGCGCGCGGCAGGTCAGGCGCGGGAACGCCGTCTCCAGTTCCGCTGCAGCCGCAACCGTCAGATCGTCGTGAATGACCGTGATCTGGCCATTGAACCACGGATTGAGGCGCAGGAACGAGTCGAGCATCGTCTGCGTGCCGGCCAGAAAGCCCGGCGAACTGACCGTCACCAGGTCAAGGTCTTGCCACGTTGCCGCCATCGCTCAGAAATCCAGGAACTGAACGGCGCGGCGCAGATGACCCAGTCGTGGATCGCCGAACTTTGGCGGGTCTCTCAGATCCGCAACGAGGCGTTCTATATCGAAATACTCCGCGCGCTTCATCGAAGACCCGAGTGCCGCGACCTCCTCGCCCAACATGCGCAAAGCGACCGAGAGTTTGCCCGCAAGTTCGCTGGTTCGCAGCGGTTCGTGCTTGGAGGGGTCGGTGCGGATCGGCTCCGGCACCAGTCCGCGCACCATTTCGCGAAAGAACCAGCGCTTGACCGGTCCCTTGCGGAAGACTTCCGACGGGAGCCGGTAGGCGAACTCCATCAGCCGCCGGTCGAGCAGGGGATAGAGGTAGTCGATCCCTTTTGCGCTTCCGCTCAATGCCCAGTCCTCGACTCGCGCCGAGACCGAGCCGAGACCATGCAGCGTTTCGAGCGCCGAATGCACCGACCGCAGATCGACGCTGCGTTTCGGCGGGAGAGTGACCGAGGCGAGGAAATCGGCCGAGAGATAGGTGTTCGACCGGGCCAATCCATCCGGCTTCGGACGGGCGCTTAGCTGCTCCCACCCTTCTCGAAAAACCCGCGCGATCGAGCGCAGGTTGCGGGTTCCCGACAATGAAGCAAGCTTGGCGAAGCGAAGCCTCGAAAGATATTCGCCCTGCAATCCGCGCCCGTTGAAGCTGATCGCTTCGTCACCGCCCCAACCGGAGAATATCGCATCGACCCCGTGCTGCGATGCAGCGTCCTGCACTGCATCCTCGTGCAGCAGGTTCCACCGGTTTGGCCCTTTCGCCCAGTCCTGCCGCAGGAGATGGGCGACGCGTTCGGCATCGACGGCCGGGACTACGAATTCTATCCCAGCCATCGCAACTGCGGCCCGAATACGGTCGCTCTCGCCGCCTTCCCCTAGACCCTGCCAGGCAAAGCCGATGGCGCTCGATCCCATGGCCGGAAGCTGGGGAGCGGCGAGGGCGACAATGGCCGACGAATCCAGCCCTCCCGAAAGGTGGAACCCGATCTTCGCGTTGCTTTGCAGCCGGTCCTGCACGGACCGCGCGAGCAGTTCCCTGCCTTCCTCGAGCAAAGCCTCAATCGGTGGCGTCCGGTCCGGCGGACCGATCCGAGGCTTCCACCAACGATAGGTCTCGCAATTGCCGTCGCGATCGACGGTCAGACTGTGGCCGGGCGGGAGGCGGCGGATATCGCGATAGAAGATACTATCAGGCGCGCTACGGTGGCCACCGAGAACTGCGGCTGCGATGTGCGAGGGATCGAATTCCAGGCCTTCACCCTCGCCGATCAACGGCTCGATGGTGGCCGAGAACTCGATGCACCCCTTGCGCAAGCGATAGAACAGCGGGCACGCGCCGATATGATCGCGCACAGCGTGGATCTGGCCTGTCGCCCTGTCATGAAGGATAATCGCGAAATCGCCCAACAGGTGATCGGCGAACGCCAGGCCCCATCTGCGCCATGCCGCGCCGATCAATTCGGCATCGGTGCAATCGTTCGCCAGCGATAGCCTTGCGCAGGATGCAGCCCTGTCGTCGAACCGGGCGACGTAGAATATCTGCGCCTGTCCGAAACCCGAATCCGCAGCTTTGAGGCCATGGGCCACAATCGTGCGAGGCGCGGCAAATGCCGTTGCCGGAGTTTGGCTGTCATGAAAAGGCACGCAGAATCGCTAAAAGGCCGCGCCGACCAATGGGTCGGCGACGGCCATTTCAGACCTGCAATCGCAAGTCAGGACGGGTTGTAGAACGTGTCCTCGACCGTGCGGGAAACGGCACCAGCGGCAGTCCGCTTTACCGGCGTGATCGAGCGTACAGAAGGCTTCTGCCATGCGGAACGTTGCGGTGCATTGGTCATGGTAACGAATCAGCCCCTGTCTGAATGTTAATTAACTTCCCTTATCGGAAAAACATGTGGTGAAGCAAGAGGTAACTCCAATCCCGCAACCAGTGCGTCACTTGTGCAACGTGGCGAGTCCAAGTTCCAGCAGCGAGGAGAGGAATTCCTCGGTCTCGGCCCGGCACTGTTCGGTCTCGACCTCGAACTCCTGCTCGAGTGCGGCACAAAGATCGCCGAAGGTCTTGTTTTCGCTCAGCTCGAGCCAAATGCGCGCGCCGGTCTGTTCGAAATGGAAATACCGACCGCTTTCGATGTCCATCAGCGACATGCCGTCGGCAACTTCGCTGTACAGCACATCCTCGTTGCGCAGGACGACAGATTCGGGGGCAATGCTGGTCTGGCTCATGCTTCCGCTCAACCACCAGTCGCATCGGTTCGCAAGCTCCAATTCATGCTGCATATCCCAGCCGCTCCATGACGGCACGGTGATTGGAGAGGATTGTGGCAACCTGCCGCGCATCGAGCTCGCGGATACCCTGTCCGGCTTCGCCCGAGCGAAAGAATGTGCGTATTTGCGAAGGCTTCTCGACGAAACCGCCCCGCGCTTCGGCAGCGGAAAGTTGCGCGAAGCGGCACGCCTCGACCGCGCGTTGCACAGCATCTTCGCTTTGGCCAATGCCAGAGAATTCGAGCACCCGGACCAGGGCCGCCTGCGTATCGGACAGCATATCCTCGTAACGGACCAGGCACACCGGCATGGCGCGCTGGTCGAGCCACGAGGCGATATTGCCCGACCAATCACCGATGCGCTGCGGCAGCGCCTTGCTGATCTTGTCGTCCCACGCATCCTGGCTAGCCTCGCTGTCCGCCATTCGCGCTATGATCGCATCCGCCGACTTGCCTTCGTGGTGAGCATAGGATCCGACGATATCGAGCGGGTTGCGCACGACCACGATAACCCCGGCACTGGCCTCGCGTGGGAACAGGTCGATCCCGTCCGGGGCGGACCGGAACGCGCTGTGTGTTTTAATAAACACCGGTCCCTGCTGATCGCAGGCGAAGGCGCGGTGATAGTCCGATTGGTACGGCAACAACTCGTCGAGCGAGTGGTGTGCTGAATCGATCGCCGCGTGCTCGTCGAGCTGTGCGCGCTCGAACACCACCGACGCACCGACAAGCTGGTTGAGGTCGACCGGTTCGCCAGGGCACAGACAGGCGCTCAGCAATGCCCGCAGCCACGTACTGCCGGATTTCGGGTAGGATGCCAGCCAGATGATCGACCGGCCCGGCCCGTACTCCGCTCGCGGTGTCATGCCGGAGACCGAACCATTTCCTCGCGCGCTGCGATGCCGTCGAGGATGGTCTTGGCAAGGTCGACCGGTTCCACCCAGCCGCTCGGACGGGCGAGTTCGAACAAGGGCACCCGGCGAACGATAGCGACCGCGCTCTCGAAGCCCCAGCGGCGCAGGTCCATTCCGTCGAGGAAGTTCTTGCGATGAACGAAGCGCGATACGCACTCGACCTGTCTTGCCGGTTCGATCGGCTGAAATGTGGCTTCCGCCGCGTTGGTTGCCTTGAGATAGACGATCGCCCGGATCGGCTCCGCTTCGGAATGAAACCCGTCGACTGCACGATAGAATTTGGCGAGATCGGTCCGCACGCGCGGCAGGCCGGCGGTTCCGTGACCCAGCTTCTCGAGCGAATCCTGCCACAAACGCGTGGCCGGGAAGGCGGGGACCGCCAGCGGCCTTCCGACTTCGCCAAACACGATGCCGGTCACATCGTCCGCCATCATCGGCAGCCCGAGCGCCATCAGGCCCCCGAGTGTGGTCGACTTCCCAGCTCCTGAGACGCCCATCACCAGCAGCGCGCCTTGGTCGGTGCGGACACAGCAGGAATGCAGCGGCAGAATGCGCCGCTGCATCAGCAGTGCCGCCATGCAGGTGCCGAGCAGGTTGGAGACAACCTGGCTGTCGTCGGCATGGTCGAACCGCTGGTAGGCGATGCGGTTGCCACCGGAGACGAGGAAACGCCCGGTCTCGTGGAACGTGGCGATGAACCGGTCGGGCTCGGCCTCCCAGTTGCGGAACTGGGTCCGCAGATCTTCGGTCTCGAGAACCGGACCCGCAGCGATCACGACATCGGGCTCGCCCTCATCTGCCCGGGGCAGGACGGGAAGCGGAAGGTCCGATGCGACGATGAAGCCGTAGACTCTATAGTTCGGCACGGATTTCGCCCGCTGTGGCGGTTGCCGCATAGTCGCCTTCGTACACTTCGAAGATGAAGTGGATGCGGTCCTCATCACTGCCATTCTCGCCGCCGTGGCTGACAATATTGTTCACTTCGCAGGCGATGCCCTGTTCGAGGTGAACCTTCTCGTCGCGAACGAGAAAGACGGCCTGCGGATTGGTCACCAGCGGGACATGGATCTTGTGGGTCACGAGGTTCGAGCCGGCCCCGTCGTAATGCGGATCGATCCGGTGCCCGGCGAGCAATTTGGCGAACATCGCCTTGGGAAACACGGGGTTGCGAAAACCATAGGGTTCGATCGCCGCTTCCATCACGGGCTGGAGCAGCGGCTGCCAGACGTCCCACGCTGGGGTGGAATAGGAGTTTTCCGGATCGCGATTGCGCTCGATGAAGCGGAAAATGATGTGCTGCGTATGGTGGAACACGGCGAAGTCGTTATCCTTCACCGCGTCCTCGCCTGCCCAGGTGGCGGGGGAAATACGCTGCACCATCGCCGTCAGCCGCGCGCAGTCGACCGGTCCAAGGACACGCACCGTATGCGGTTTTTCAACCTTGGGCGGCATGCCCCCTATCTCCCTGAATTCGCGACTTGGCGGACTAGCAGCGCGTCCGCCGAGGTCAATTCATTAGCGTATAGCCGAAGCGAGCAAGGATGTCCTCGCGCTGCCCGAACACGGCATTGGCGCGATCGATTTCCTCCGGGGCGAGGCGGGCGATCTGTTCGGCGTTCATGTTGCGCAGCGGCTCGTCGTAAGTGCCCTTGATCGCTAGCCGCTGCGTGAGATCGAGGTCGTCGAGGCAGGGCACTAGCGCCCGGATTTCGGCCGCCTTAGCAGCGGGATCGGCGCACAGTTCCTCGTATGTGAAGGCGATCGAGCAGTCGGCGAAGCACTCGATATTGCGCAGTTGTTGCTCGAGACAAGTGACGATGTGCCGTGCGCCTGCCTCTGCCAGATCGAGTGTGCGGGCATTCGCGTCGGTCCGTTGCCAGCGGCGCAGGATGCCTTCCAGCGTGGCGTAGGGGTTGCGTACCATGATGATGAAGCGCGTGTTCTCGAACGCCGCGCGCAACTGGCCGGCGATCAGCAAGAACGGCGGAGCCTTGGTGTGGAACACGGGCGCACCGACACGTGCGGCGGTGGCATGGAAATACCATGCCTTGCGGGTCCGCTCCCAATCGTAATCCGGGCTGTCGCGGAAATGGGCCAGCCGCTCCTCGTCCGCCGCCCACACCAGCGGCCAAGGCGAATTGAGCGTCTGCGGCCCGGCAAAACCGAGCATATGCTGCCCCTCGCGCTCGAGGCTCCAGACATGGCGCGATTGCGCGATGGCGCGCGACAGATAGGTCGACCCGCTGTTGTTGGGGCAGAGAATGAACAGGTGGGTCGTAACAGCCGCAGCGACCTGTTCGATCTTGTGTTTGCTCATGGGCTTATGATCGATCCTTGCGATGAGACCCCTTGCCAGACTGCGGCAAAGCCAACAAGCAGACGGAATGGAGGCGATGGGCGACACCATGGGCGGGATCGCCGACAGGGAGCTGGATCTGCTGGCCTGCGCCATTGCGCAGGCGCCAGCAATGGAGAGCGCGTGTCCGGCGCGGACCGAAGGCATCGACTGGGCGCGGTTCGAGGCTCTCGTCGACCGCCACCGGGTCGGAGCATTGGCTCTGGCGGGCGCTGCGCGGATCGGCATGCCTACGGCGGTTGCGGCGAGGCTGGCAGGGGAAGAAGAGCGCAATGCCGGCAACTACCTGCGTTCGATCGCGCTCTTGCGAAAGCTTTCGGGCAATTTCGCGCGCGCGGAGATCGAGTGGGTTCTGCTCAAGGGCATTGCAGTGGCAGAAGCCGCTTACGAACGGCCCGCGCTGCGCGAAATGATCGATATCGATCTGATGGTCGACGCGCGCCGGATCGATGAAGCAGAGCGGATAATCCTCGATGAAGGCTTCGTTCGCATCCACCCCCGCTTCGCGCTGGACGCGGCGAAGCGAGTGAACTTCACCAGGCTCCATTCGGCTTTTTCTTACTTCCGGCGCGGCGACGGGGCGCAGCTCGATCTTCACTGGCGCACCAGCCAGAACCCTTTTTTCGTGCCGCAGATCGATGCGCATTGGCGTGAGTGGCCCGGCAATACGGCGGTTTCGGGTTTCCCGACCCTAAGGCCAGATGTGCATCTCGCCTATGTTCTGACGCATGGCGCCAAGCACGGGTGGGTAAGGCTCAAATGGCTGGCCGATGTCGAGCGCATGATTGCGGCGCTTGATGACGCAGGCATTGCCGAACTGGGGGCGACACTGCGTGAACATGGCCTGGAGACGGTCGCCGGGTCGGCATTCGCGCTGTGCCGTACGCTGTTTCGCAGCCGATTTCCCGCGGCGCTGGCGGAACTGGCCAGCTCGCCTCGGGCCGCGCAGTTGCACGATCATGCACTGGAACTGATCGCGGCCGATTTGCCGGTGGGCGGCGCGGGGATCGGGAAGCCGGGCTATCTGTGGACACGTATGCGACACTCGCTGGGGCTGGTGCGGCGGCGCAGGTACCGCCGCATGGCGCTGCTGCTCGAAATGGTCCGGTCGCATGATCTGGAGCATGTCCCGCTCCCCAAGGGCTGGATCGGGCCGATGGCGGTCATCTCGCCTTTGCTTGCCGTTGGGCGGGCCATCGCGGGTAAGCGGTAACGCCATCGCGCTTCATTGCGAAACAAGCGGTGTACGCCTAAACGCGGCGCGAGTTTAACAGCGGGTCCGATAGTGCTCCTAGTCCGATTTTCCCAGACCTGGCTGGCGATGCTCCTGGCGTTGGCGTGTGCGCTGGTAGTCTCGCAAGCGCATGCCCAGCCGATCGTCGCAGCCGGTAGCGAGCCGAATATCAAGGCCGAGCTGCTCGCCGCAAGCGCGGCCGAACCTGGCAAGGAACTGCTGCTTGCAATCCGCTTCGAGCCGGGTCCCGGCTGGCATGGTTATTGGAAGAACCCGGGCGATGCGGGCTTCGGGATGGAGCTCGACTGGGATCTGCCCGCAGGGTGGGTAGCGGGAGAGCCGCAATATCCGGTCCCGCAGAAGCTGCTGCTCTCGGGCCTGATGAACCATGTCTACAAGGGCGGCTACACCGTCCTCGTCCCGGTGCGTTTGCCGCCTACCGCATCGACCACCGGGATCGTACGGATCGGGCTGCACGCCGAATGGCTCGCCTGCACCGACGAGATATGCGTTCCGGAGGAAGACGATCTCGCGCTCGCCTTGCCCATGAACGCCCCCGATTTCGCCGACCGGCGAAGCGCCGAATGGCGGAGCAGGATCGCGCCGCTGATCGAGAGCAAGGCGACCTTCGAGGTTGCGGGCGAGGTGTTGCGGGTGGCTATCCCTATCCCTGCCAGGCTCAAGCTCGATGCCCCGCATTTCTTCGTCGGGGTGCGCGAACTCGGCAATGGCCTTCAACCGGCCTATGCTGCGCCGCAGCGGTTCAGTCGCAAGGGGGACATGCTGATCGTCGAGGTGCCGCTCAAGCGGCTCGAACTTCCCGCAGGGTCGCGGGTGAAGTTTGCCCCGACGCCTAGCGAGATCGACGGCATCGTCGCGTGGACCGACACCGAGGGTCTGCACTTCGTCGCCGAACGGGGAGCCGTTCCGACAGGCGGCACTCTGCTCGACGGGAGCGGGGCAACTCTGCCCCCGATGTGGGTTTTGTTGGCAGGAGCGCTTCTGGGCGGCCTGCTCCTCAACATCATGCCCTGCGTATTCCCGATCCTCTCGCTCAAGGCGCTGAGCCTTGCGCGGGCAGGGGAGAGCGAAGTGCAGGCACGGCGCGAGGGTCTGGCCTACACCGCAGGGGTGATGCTTGCCTGCATCGCGCTCGGCGCG
>JBGSPZ010000224.1:0-3075 GCA_041738375.1 Parerythrobacter sp.
TCGTAAGAGTGGGGTGTTCGCTTGGCTTGCAGGACACAGGGGGATTCGCATGGCTGACCATCTGCGCCAGGATACGCTCTTCGTCGCGCTCACGCGGCCGCAGATGTTCGCCGGGGTGACCTACACGTTCTTCATCATCAATGCGGTGCTGGCTGTCGAGCTGTTCCTGATCTTCAAGAGCTGGTGGGTGCTGCTGGTAGCGCTGCTGGTCCACGGGATCGGCATGCTGGTATGCCTGCGGGAACCGCGCTTTTTCGATCTGTGGATCGCCCGGGTTCGCAATTGCCCGCGGGTGAAGAACCACTCTCTCTGGCGGTGCAATTCCTACCGCCCATGAAGAGTTCTCCGCTCACCCGCGACGCCAAAGTGATCGCCCGCGAGGCCCCTGCGGGCACGCATCTGCCCTATGCGCGTCATATCGATGAGGTAACTCTTGAAACCCGCGACGGGCTGCTGATGCAGACGATCCGGCTCGGCGGGCTGCTGTTCGAGACCGCCGACAGCGATGAGCTCAATTATCGCGCCGAGCTGCGCGATGCGATGCTGCGCACACTCGGCTCGTCGCGTTTCGCGGTTTATCACCATCTGGTCCGGCGCTCGGCGCTGGTCGATCTCGCCCCGGCGGAGCAGGGCGGGTTCTGCAGCTATCTCGACCGCACCTGGCGCCACCGGATCGACGCGCGCGCGCTCTATGTGAACGAGTTGTTCCTGACCGTGGTGCGGCGACCGTTGCAGGGCAATCTCGGCTTCATCGACCGGATGCAGGAATGGCTGGGCCGATCGACCAGTCGCAACGCCGAACGTCTCGCCGCCGACCGGCACGCGCTGTCGAACGCGGTTGCTTCGCTGGTCGCGGCGCTCGGGCAATACGACCCCCAGGTCCTCTCGGTCTACGACACGCCCGAAGGTCGGCGGTCAGAGCCGCTCGAGTTCCTCTCGTGGCTGTACAATCATGACATGCGCCCGATGCAGCTGCCGGCGGGCGATCTCGGCCATTTCATCCCGGCGCGGCGGATCAGTTTCGGGCGCGATACGGTAGAGCTGGCCCCGGCGGGGCCGCTGGCGCGCAACTTTACCGCGATGGTGGCGATCAAGGATTGGCCCGGGCGCACCATGCCGGGCATGTTCGACGAACTGGCCCGGCTGCCGTTCGAATTCGATATCGGCCAGAGCTTCGCCTTCGTGGAGCGCGGCGAGGCGCTGTCGCGGATGAACCTCGTCCTGCGGCGGATGCAATCGGCGGAGGACGAAGCCCTTTCGCTGCGTGACGAGCTGGTCAATGCGAAGGACGAGGTCGCGGCCGGCAGGGCCGGGTTCGGCGAGCACCACACCACGCTGGCGATCCACGCGCCGGACCTCGAGACGCTCGACGCGCAAGTTGCCGAAGTGATCGCCTTGCTGGCTGACCTCGGCATCAATGCCGTGCGCGAGGATATCGCGCTGGAGCCGACCTTCTGGGCGCAGTTCCCCGGCAATTTCCGCTACATCGCTCGCAAGGGGCTGATCTCGACGACCAATTTCGCCAGCTTCGCCTCGCTGCACAATTTCCCCATCGGCAAGCCGCACGGCAACCATTGGGGCGAGGCGGTCACCCTGTTCGAGACGACCGCCGCCGGGCCCTATTTCTTCAACTTCCACCAGAACGACCTGGGCAATTTTACCGTCATCGGACCGTCGGGTTCGGGCAAGACGGTGCTGCTCAACTTCCTGCTGGCGCAGGCGCAGCGGTTCAATCCGCGCACCATCCTGTTCGACAAGGATCGCGGTTCGGAACTGTTCGTCCGTGCGATCGGCGGCACTTACGACCGGCTCTCCGCAGGCCGCCCGAGCGGGCTCAACCCGCTGCAGATCGCGGACACGCCGGAAAACCGCACCTTCCTGCTCGACTGGCTGACGATCCTTGCCGGCGGGGTCGATACCAGCGAGCTCGACCTGCTGCGCGATGCGATCGACACCAGTTTCCACCAGCCGACAGACAAGCGGCGCCTGCGCCATTTCGTCGAGCTGCTGCGCGGCGGCGGCAGGCCGAAGAGCGGCGATCTCTATTCGCGGATGAAACCGTGGTGGGGCGACGGCGAGCGCGCCTGGCTGTTCGACAATCCGCGCGACCTGACCGACCTCAGCGAGCGCACCATCGGCTTCGACATGACCGAGATTCTCGACGATCCGGCGATGCGAACCCCCGCGATGCTCTATTTCTTCCGCCGGGTGGACGAACGGCTCGACGGCAATCCGGCGATCATCGTGATAGATGAGGGCTGGAAGGCGCTCGACGACGATGTCTTCGTCCAGCGCATCAAGGACTGGGAAAAGACCATCCGCAAGCGCAACGGGATCGTCGGCTTCGCCACCCAGAGCGCGCAGGATGCGCTCGAAAGCCGGATCGCCGCCGCGATCATCGAGCAGGCGGCGACGCAGATCTTCACCATCAATCCCAAGGCGCGCGCCGAAGACTATATCAACGGCTTCGGCCTCTCGCGCCACGAGTTCGATCTCGTCCGCACGCTGCCCGATTCCTCGCATTGCTTCCTGATCAAGCACGGCAAGGAAAGCGTCGTCGCCCGGCTCGACCTGACCGGCGAGCACAAGCTGCTGACGATCCTGTCGGGCCGCGAAAGCACTGTGCGCCTGTTCGACGAGATCGTGCAGGAGACCGGGCCGGAACCTGCGGCATGGCTCGATGCCCTGTTCGAGCGGGCGGCCTGAACGATGGCCTGCCCCAGCGTCATAACCGGCGACCGGTTCCTGACCCGCGCGCTCGATCATCTCGACTGCCAGGCGCAGGTGATCGGCAGCTACGGCTACAGCGCGCTCGGCCAGCCGGGGTCGCTCGCCTCGCTGCTGGTCACCGGGCTGCTGACGCTGTTCGTCGCCTTCTATGCCTTCCGCTTCCTGTTCGGCCCCGGCCCGAGCGGGCGCGACACGGTGCAGGATGCGATCAAGATCGGGATCGTGCTGACGCTCGCCTTCTCATGGCCTGCGTTCCGCACCGTCATCTACGACTTGGTGCTGCACGGCCCAGCGCAGATTGCCGCGCTGCTCGGCAATGCGTCGTCGCTCGAAGCGGGCAGCGGG
>JBGSPZ010000257.1:0-2680 GCA_041738375.1 Parerythrobacter sp.
GGCGGAAGGCGTGGACCGCGCCGATCGCCTCCCCGTCACAGCGTGGTTGTCCGCATAGGGGCCGCTCGCCCGCCGCGTGGTTGCTGGCGATGGCTCCCCAGGCAAGGTGCCGCTCGCTGTCGACGTCGAGCAGCCGCTCGATCACCCAGTCGGGCGGGGCCTTCATGCCGGAGAAGAACCGCAGATAGCGTGAGTGGGGCGACATGCGCGCGATCCCCTCGCGCATCAGTTCCTCGTCGTCGGGCGTGATCCGGCGCAGGCAAACCGGCTGCCCGCCTGCGAGCGCGGTATGGATGACCGAAGGGAGCCTCGGCGGGGACAGTGGGGTGCTCGCGATCATGCTGTGGGCTCAGCCTATAGCACAGGGCAAGGGGATGTGCGCGCACGTTCCGTTCGTCTCATTAGCAGGCAAGCGGCGTTGTAAAATGGGTGATCATCCCCACCTTAGGATCAGCTACCAGTCGCGATCGACGGTCCCGGGGGCCAGTTGCCCTCCCTTCTTTCCATTTCGCCTCTTAGTCACCGCGCACAAGCGGCCGCTTCCGGGTGCCTGCGCGAAACAGAAGGACGACCATCATGGCCCATTTCGGCAAGATCAAGAACTACGACAGTGGCAAGGGCAGCGGGACGATCACTCCCGAAAAGGGCGGTGATGCCCTGAACTTCGCCAAGGCGGACCTCCAGATGGAAGGCTCGGAGCCCAAGTCCGGACAGCGCTGGGAATACGAGACCAAGCAGGTCGACGGTTCCGCAGCACATGCGGTGAACCTGCGCCAGATGGAGCAAGGCCAGAAGGAACAGGCCTCGCAACAGCAGGGCTGATCCAGCAGGTGCCGGGCCCGGGTGCGTCGCGAGCCGCATCCGGGCCCGGCGTCCGGTTTTATACGCCTCGCACGCAAGGGGATTGCGCCATGGACCTCAACGAACTGCTCCACGCCCACCAGGTTTCGGTCATGCGCGCCAGCATCGCGGGCAACCTCGCCGAGCGCGACGGCCACTTCGAAAAGGTCGCGCAATATGCCGAGGAAATCCGCTGCTTGCGCAACCGGCGTGCGCAGCCCACCGACGACGCGCAACTGGCGGTGCCCCAAGCCATCATCTACGCCAGCTATGCGGGTAGTGGGGCCGATCCGGAACCGGAAGAAGCGGTCGAGGAGTGGGAAGACGAAGGCGGGTCGCTCGACCAGCCCGAAACCGAACTGCCGGAAGGCGTGGCGACCGCCGAACTGCGCCAGTATTATGTCGGGCCTTACATCTACCAGGATCTCGGCCTCGCGCTGGCGGAACATTTGCGGCAGCTCTCTTCGGACGAGACCGGGGGAGAGTAGACGATCCGCGCTCTCCGGCTTGACCTGTCGGGCGAATCTGGGTAGGGGCGCGCCAGCCGGAGCGGCAGCGTGCTTTCGCCCCGGTCAATAGAGCTGAACATTGCCGGTCATGTCCCGGGGGCCAGTCGCGCTTGCGATGTGGCTCTTTTCTATTGGGGTTGTGCCTGTTCGCTCCGGTCCTTCGAGACGCCCTCTGCCTTTGGCTTCGGGCTCCTCAGGATGAGCGGGGTGGGGTGAAACCTTCGGAGGCAGCCGTCAAAGTAACCCGGTGTTCGTGCCGGGTGGAGTGGGTCAGCCAACCCGTCATTCCAGCGAAAGCTGGAACCTCGTTCGGCAAGCGCAGCGCTTGCGGTGAGCGATCCCAGCTTTCGCTGGGATGACGGACTGGCTTCTCTCTCCACCTTGCATCGTGGCACCTCCATACGGTGAAGAGAGAACTCAATGCCGACGATCAACCAGCTGGTCCGCAAGGGCCGCGTTCCGCAGAAGGCCAAGTCCAAGGTCCCTGCGATGGAGCAGAACCCGCAGAAGCGCGGCGTTTGCACCCGCGTCTATACCACGACGCCGAAGAAGCCGAACTCCGCTCTGCGCAAGGTTGCCAAGGTGCGCCTGACCAACCAGCGCGAAGTCATCTCCTACATCCCGGGCGAGGGCCACAACCTCCAGGAACACAGCGTCGTGCTGATCCGCGGCGGCCGTGTGCGCGACCTTCCCGGCGTGCGCTACCACGTGCTGCGCGGCGTGCTCGACACGCAGGGTGTGAAGGACCGCCGGAAGAGCCGTTCGAAATACGGCGCCAAGCGGCCGAAGTAAGGTTTAGGGTTTTTTGCGGGGTGCGCCTCCGACATCCGTCGGAGGCTTGCGGTGCCAGCCCTCTCCCCCTCCCAACCACCCGATATGATCCCCCGGTAGGCTATCGGGTGGTTGGGAGGGGGAGAGGGCTGGCACCGACCTCGGAAACTCCGAAGGAGTTAGGAAATATGTCACGTCGTCGTCGTCCCGAGAAGCGGGAAATCCTGCCTGACCCGAAGTTCGGTGATCAGGTGCTGTCGAAGTTCATGAACAACCTCATGCTCGACGGGAAGAAGTCGGTTGCCGAACGCATCGTCTATGGCGCGCTCGAAACCGTCGAAGCCAAGGCCAAGGCCGATCCGATCCAGCTGTTTCATGATGCGCTGAACAATGTGAAGCCGCAGGTCGAGGTCCGCAGCCGCCGTGTCGGCGGTGCGACCTATCAGGTGCCGGTCGAAGTGCGCACCGAGCGTGCCCAGGCGCTGGCGATCCGCTGGCTGATCACAGCTGCGCGCGGCCGCGCCGAAACCACCATGGCTGCCCGCCTGTCGGGCGAGCTG
>JBGSPZ010000263.1:0-5349 GCA_041738375.1 Parerythrobacter sp.
CCGCCGAGCACGCGGGTCGTCCCATCGGGCAGGCGGCCGTGGATGGTGCCTTTTTCGAGGCCGCGGTCGACCAGATCGAGAATCTTGTGAAATCCCGGCGCTATGCTGCGCGCCAACAGGCCCGGACGGCGCTCGAAACGCGCCGCGCCCGCGAGCAACTCGCTACCCCTCTCCAACCCCGTTGCTGTCATCGATGTAAATATGGCGCGGCGCGTTGGGGAGAGCAAGCCACGAGCTGACTTCCTCCCCGCTCGCCAGATTGCTATTTGGGTCTCGGGGGAGAAAATCGATGAACAATCCAATCGTCAGAAAGGTCGTCGCGGTCATCGCGGGGCTGGTTGTTGCCATGCTGGTGGTCATGGTCACAGAGGGAGCGGGTCATGCGATATTCCCGCCGCCCGAGGGACTCGACATCACCAAGCCCGAGGATCAGGCCCGGCTGATGGAGGTGATCCCGCTCGGTGCCAAGATCGCGGTGGTGGTCGCTTGGTTCCTCGGTGCAATGGCAGGTGCAGCGACAGCAATGGCGGTTGGCAGGCACGCGCTACCGGGTTGGATCGTCGGGCTGGTTCTGGTCGCCCTGAGCCTGTTCACGACGCAGATGTTCCCGCATCCGCTGTGGATGATGGTCGCTGCGGTTGCTCTGCCGCTGGCGGGTGTGCTGGTTGCGAAGCGGCTGGTTGCGAGCCGGCTGGCGGCCTAGCCCTTGATTGCGCGATAGGCATCGAGCGCCCGCTCACGGGCTTCCCTATGGCCGATGATCTTCGCGGGATAGTCTCCGCGCATATGGCCGGGCGGGTCGTGGATGAATGGCTCGTCCAGCCCGGCCAGCTCGGGCACATAGGCGCGGATATACCCCGCCGCATCGAACTTCTCCGATTGGGTGAGCGGGGCCATGATGCGCACGAACATGTTCGAATCGACGCCCGTCCCCGCGACCCACTGCCAGTTGCAGGCGTTGCTGGCGTAATCGGCATCGACCAGCGTATCCCAGAACCACCGCTCGCCAACGCGCCAGTCGATCAGCAGGTGCTTGATCAGGAAGCTCGCGGCGATCATCCGGACGCGGTTGTGCATCCAGCCGGTCTGCCATAGCTGGCGCATGCCGGCGTCGACGATGGGATAGCCGGTGCGGCCCTGTTGCCAGGCTTCGAGGTCGGACTTTGCTTGCTGGTCGGTTGCAGGATCGCGCCATTGCAGCGCGTTGAAATCCATGCGGTAGCTCTGCGTCGCATAGTCCGGAAACTGGCAGATCACGTTCTGCGCATAATCGCGCCAGATCAGCTCCTTCTCGTAGGTCTTAGAGCCGGTGGAGCGCCGGTCCTTCAGCGCGTGCCAGATCTGAACCGGCGAAATCTCGCCGAAGTGCAAATGCGGTGAAAGCTGACTGGTCTCGTCGACAGTTGGGAAATTGCGGCCCTCGTCATAGGCCTGCACATGATTCGCCCACCATGCGAGCCGCTCGTGCGCCGAGTTCTCGCCCACGGTCCAGAAATCGCGCATTCCGCCGGCCCAGTCAGGCCGCGTGGGGAGCAGGTTCCAGTCCTCCAGCGCATCGCTGGCGGGCCAGTCGTCGGGGGAGGAGAGCGTTTCCGGCTCGGGCAGCGCATCGCGCGGGGGCAACTGCTCCAGCGTCGCTTTCGAGAACGGGGTGTAGATCTTGTACGGCGTGCCCGAGCCGGTAGTGACTGCGCCGGGCGGGAGCAGGAAGTTCGCATCGTGCAGCCGGAGGTCGAGCTTGTTTTTCAACTCCGACTGCGCCTTGCGCCACCACGGTTCGTAGTGGCGGTTGGCGTAGACCGTCATCGCACCGAGTTCTTCGGCCAGCTTGCACAGTTCCTCGACCGCATCGCCGCGCCGCAGGATCAGGCGGCTGCCTCTGCCGTCGAGGCTCCTGGCAAGGCTGGCGAGCGAATGGTGCAGCCACCATCGGCTCGCCCCGCCATAGGCGTGCCCTTTCGCCCGCGCGTCATCGAGCACATAGACCGCGACCACCGGTCCGGCCTTGGCAGCATGATACAGCGCGGGATTGTCCGCCATGCGCAAATCGCGCCGCAACCAGACGATTTGGGTCATCGCATTCCTCGGTTGGTTCGTCATTGCGAGGCGACGCAGTCGCCGCGGCAATCCAGAGCCTCTCGCCCGACACCCTGGATTGCCGCGCGGCTGCGCCGCTCGCAATGACGGGGACTATCGGAGAGGTTCACACTTCACCTCCGGAAGTGCGAGCGAGAACCGGTCCCGCGCGCGCGGATCGTAGAACCGGGCATCGCGCAGGATCACCGAACCATCCGGCGCGCGCTCGGCAAACGGCGCGCGCGACCAGAAGAGGAAGGCTCGCACCTGGGAATTGGTTGCCATATGCGACTCAAACCTAGGCCAGCGGCATTTGCTCGCATCGCCCATCAACGGCATCCACGACTCTCCGTCGGCATCAAGCACATACCAGTTGTTCAAACTTCCAGAAAACACACCGCCACCACCCACGATTGGAGGTCCGGGGTTCATGAAGGTGGTAGTGCTACCTTCAACACGACTGGCAGAATGATAGTTCTCCCCGAAAACTGAGAAGAACCAATTGACCCCGATATATCCCAGCGCAACCACCATCGCGATCCGCGCCGGCTTCATCCACTCCCCGCCCCGCTGCTCCCTCCGCAGCGAGAACCACACCGCGAAGCCCATCAGCGCCCACAGCCACACGTCGATGATGAACAGCGTGTCGCCGTAGAACCACTGGCTCGAGAACGGCTCGAGCAGGCGGATGCCGTAGACGTTGAGCCAGTCGAGCGCCGGGTGGGTCAGGCAGCCGATGAAACTCAGGAGGAACAGCCATTTGAAGCTGACCGGCAGCCGTCCTTCCGGCCGCTTGCCGCGTTTCGCCTGCCAGCGGTCGAAGCCATAGAGCAACCCCGCCAGGATCAGCGGCAGCAGCACCAGCGCGGGCGGGCCGTGGGTGATCCCGCGGCGGAAGCCGAGATGCTCGACTCCCTCCAGCCAAAAGAAACACGCCGCATCGACATCGGGCAGGTTCGCCCCGATGATCAGCGCGGGCATGGCGAGCCCCGTCTTCCGCTTGAGCCCCGCCTGCCCGATCAGCGCCCCGACGAGGCTGTGGGTGAGGTTGTCCATTATCTGGCTCGCACTAAGTCACTAAGGCACAAAGGAGTCATTCCCTGGTCCACCTGCTGTGATAATCATTGGCGATGCGGCGAATGCCATCCTTGAAGGTCGGCATGCCGAAGTTGATCAGAAGGCCAAGCGGCAGTTTCATGAGCCTGAGAAAAGTGGTCACCTGCTTGGCGTGCACGGGCTCATGCTTCTCGGTCGATTTCAGCTCGATCAGCAGCCGATCCTCCACCAGCAGGTCCGCTTTGAATGCGTTGTCTATGACAACGCCTTGATAGGCAATGCCAATCGGTACTTGTCGGGCGACCCGCAATCCGCGTTGTTCCAGGAGGCGAAACAGAAGCACTTCGTAGACGCTCTCAAGCAAGCCCGAGCCAATATCCCGATGCAACTGAAAGCCGCAATCGACTACTTCGCGTGCCAGCAATTCCAGTTGATTATCGCGCGACATCTTAGTGCCTTAGTGCCTTAGTGCGCGAAAAACCAACTACTCCGCCGGATGCCCCTGCTCGTCGTCGACAGTCCAGCTCTGGCCCTTGCCCAGCAGCGCGGCGAGGTTGGGTTCCTTGCCTTCCGACATGCGCGCCTTTTCCTCCATCACTTCGCCTTCGAAGCTCGGACGCGGGTCGTCGTAGAGGACGCCCAGGGCCTTGGGGAATTCGGGGAACGGGATTTCGACCAGCATATGCGCGATCGAGCGGTTGCGGACGTTGTGGACGATCACCCCGGCGCTCTGCCAATCACCATCCACAACATCGACGATCGCCAACTGCAGCGTAGTGTGGTCGAGCGTGATGCCCTTGGTGCCGTTCGCGAACAGCATCGGCTGCCCGTCTTCCAGCCACAACTGGTGGTCCTCCGCCCCCTTTGGCGCGGCGAAGCCGTCGAAAACGTCCTTGTTATAGACGATGCAGTTCTGGAAGATTTCGACAAAGGCCGCGCCCTTGTGGCGATAGGCGGCCTCGAGCACTTCGGGCAGCTTCTTCGACACATCGAAGCCGCGCGCCACGAACCGCGCGCCCGCGCCAATGGCGAAGGCGCAGGCTTTGGCCGGGCGGTCGTAGCTGCCCGCGGGCGTTGTCGGCGAACGCGTGCCGAGGCGGCTGGTGGGCGAGGCCTGGCCCTTGGTAAGACCGTAAATCTCGTTGTTGAACAGCAGGATCTGGCAATTCAGGTTCCGCCGCAGGATATGCATGGTGTGGTTGCCGCCGATGCTCATCCCGTCGCCGTCACCGGTGACGATCCACACGTCGAGCTCCGGATTGGCCAGCTTCACCCCCGTCGCCACCGCCGGCGCGCGGCCGTGGATGGTGTGGAAGCCGTAGCTCTCGACGTAATAGGGGAACCGGCTCGAACAGCCGATGCCGCTGATGAACACGGTGTTCTTGGGGTCCGCCCCCAGCGCGGGCAGCGTGCGCTGCACTGCTTTCAGGATCGCATAGTCCCCGCACCCGGGGCACCAGCGGACCTCCTGGTCGGTTTCCCAGTCCTTGAGGGTGGTTTCGATTCTTACAGGGGCGTTCATGGTTACCTCGTCATCCCAGCGAAAGCTGGGATCTGGTGCAGCGAAGTCGGAGAGTGCAGAAAGCGATCCCAGCTTTCGCTGGGATGACGACGGATGATCATTCCTCACCTCCAAGCGGGTTCGGCAACTGCTGGTCGTTCGGCGGCACTTCCCCGCCTTCGTTGCCTTCGATCCCGTCGAAGAACTTGCCGATCGCCGCTTCCAGCTCTGCGATCTGGAACGGCTGGCCGCTGGTCTTGGTCAGCGGCTGGGCGTCGATCAGGTACTGGTCGCGCAGCAGCGTTTTGAGCTGGCCGGTGTTCATCTCGGGCACCAGCACCTTGTCATAGCTTCCCAGTAGCTCGCCGAGATTGGCGGGCAGCGGCCAGATGTGGCGCAGGTGGATATGGCTCGCGTCCAATCCCTTGCGCCGTGCGCGGGTCACCGCCTGGTGGATCGGGCCGTAGGTGCTGCCCCAGCCGACCACCGCCAGCTTGCCGCCCTTGGTGCCGACCGAAACCTGCTGGTCGCGCACCCGGATGCCTTCGATCTTGGCCTTGCGCGCGTCGGTCATCGCCTGGTGGTTGCCGGGCGAATAGTCGATGTGGCCGGTGTCGACCGCCTTCTCGATCCCGCCGATGCGGTGCATCAGGCCGGGGGTGCCGGGCTTGATCCACGGACGAGCGCCCTTCGCGTCGCGCTTGAACGGCAGCAAC
>JBGSPZ010000280.1:0-3240 GCA_041738375.1 Parerythrobacter sp.
GGCCAGCAACCGAAGCTGCGTCCTGCAATGCGGTGCGCACCACCTTGGTCGGATCGAGCACGCCGGCTTTCACCCGGTTTTCGTAGACATCGGTCGCCGCGTTGAAGCCCTGCGTTTCGTCGCCTTCGCGCAGCAGGTTGCCCGAGATGACCGCACCGTCATGACCGGCGTTTTCGGCGATCTGGCGGACCGGAGCGACAATCGCCTTGCGCACGATGTCGATCCCGCGGGTCTGGTCGTCATTGTCACCCTTGAGCCCTTCGAGCGCCTTGGTGGCATAGAGCAGCGCAGTACCGCCGCCCGGGACGATGCCTTCTTCGACCGCAGCGCGGGTCGCGTGGAGCGCGTCGTCGACGCGGTCCTTGCGTTCCTTCACTTCGACTTCCGACGCACCGCCGACCTTGATCACGGCCACACCGCCGGCGAGCTTGGCGAGACGCTCTTGCAGCTTCTCGCGGTCGTAGTCGCTTGAGGTGTTGTCGATCTGGGTGCGGATTTCGTTGACGCGGGCCTTGATGTCGCCCACGTCACCGGCACCGTCGACGATGGTGGTGTTGTCCTTGTCGATGGTGACGCGCTTGGCTTCGCCGAGCATGCCCAGCGTGACGTTCTCGAGCTTGATGCCGAGGTCTTCGCTGATCATCTCGCCCTTGGTCAGGATCGCGATGTCCTGCAGCATCGCCTTGCGGCGATCGCCGAAGCCCGGTGCCTTGACCGCCGCAACCTTGAGGCCGCCGCGCAGCTTGTTGACCACCAGCGTCGCGAGCGCTTCGCCTTCGATGTCTTCCGCGATGATCAGCAGCGGGCGACCGCTCTGGACCGCCGCTTCGAGCACCGGCAGCATCGCCTGCAGATTGCTGAGCTTCTTCTCGTGGATCAGGATGTAGGGGTTATCCAGTTCCACCGTCATCTTGTCGGGGTTGGTGATGAAATAGGGGCTGAGGTAGCCGCGGTCGAACTGCATGCCTTCGACCACGTCGAGCTCGAACTCGAGGCCCTTGGCTTCCTCGACGGTGATCACCCCTTCCTTGCCGACCTTTTCCATCGCCTCGGCGATCTTCTCGCCGACTTCACGGTCGCCATTGGCCGAGATGATCCCGACCTGGGCGATTTCTGCCGAGCCGGCCACGTCCTTCGAACGCGCGACGAGGTTTTCGACGACCTTGGTCACGGCGAGATCGATGCCGCGCTTGAGGTCCATCGGGTTCATGCCCGCTGCGACCGACTTCATGCCTTCACGCACGATCGCTTGGCCAAGCACGGTGGCGGTGGTGGTGCCGTCCCCTGCGAGATCGTTGGTCTTCGACGCAACTTCCTTGAGCATCTGGGCGCCCATGTTCTCGAACTTGTCCTTGAGTTCGATCTCCTTGGCGACGGTGACGCCGTCCTTGGTGATGCGGGGCGCGCCGAAGCTCTTGTCGATCACGACATTGCGGCCTTTCGGGCCGAGCGTGACCTTGACGGCATTGGCGAGCGTGTCGACGCCCTTGAGGATGCGCTCGCGCGCGTCGCGGCTGAACTTTACGTCCTTGGCAGCCATTGTGTTTCTCCAGTTTCGTCATCCCAGCGAAAGCTGGGATCGTTGTCGGTCCTGTCGGACCATCGAATGTTGCATCAAACGGTACGAGACCCCTGCTTCCGCAGGGGTGTCCATGATCTCCTGATCCTCAGGAGATAATTCCCATGATGTCGCTTTCCTTCATGATCAGCAGGTCTTCGCCGTCGAGCTTGACCTCGGTGCCCGACCACTTGCCGAACAACACGCGGTCGCCCGCCTTGACGTCGAGCGGGGTGACGGTGCCGTCTTCGGCCTTGGCGCCCGAACCGGTGGCGACGATCTCGCCTTCGCTCGGCTTTTCCTGTGCGCTGTCAGGGATGATGATGCCGCCGGCAGTCTTCTGGTCGGCTTCGATGCGACGGACCAGAACGCGGTCGTGCAGCGGACGAAATGCCATAATGATGACCTTTCTCAATTCGAGTGATGAATAGCGTTTCTGGCACTCGCCCATGGAGAGTGCCAGCGCGGCGCATTTGGGGATGCGGGTTGCGCGAGTCAACGCTTTGCGAGAGATTTTTCTCGCAAGTTCGATGTCAGCTGCGGGCAGTCAGGCCGAGCCGGTCGCGCAGCGACCAGCGCCAGCACAGCAGCACCGCCGCGCTCATCAGCCCGGTGGCGAGCCCGATCCATATCCCCGTGCCTTCGAGCGGGGTCCGGAAGCCGAGCCACAGTGCCACCCCGATGCCGGGGATCCAGTAGCTGAAGATCGCGATCCACATCGGGATGCGGGTGTCCTGCAGGCCGCGCAGGGCACCGGCGGCGACCGCCTGCATCCCGTCGAACAGCTGGAAGGCTGCGGCGATCACGAGGTATTGCAGCGCGAAGGACACCAGCACGGCATTCTTCGCATCCCACGGATCGATATAGATCGCGAGCAACGGTTCGGGGATGACGATCATCGCCAGGGCGGTCGCGGCCATGAACCCGGTGCCGAGCACGATCGCGGTCCAGCCGGCGCGCTGCATCCCCTCGACGTCGCGTGCGCCATAGAAATAGCCGACCCTGATGGTCACCGCCTGCCCGATCCCGAACGGGACCTGGAACGCCAGCGCGGCGATCTGCAACGCCACCGTGTGCGCGGCGAGCTGCGCCGTGCCGATGCTGCCCATCATGAAAGCGGCGGCGCCAAAGATGCCTGCTTCGGCGGTGATCGTCAGCGCCACCGGTGTGCCGATCCGCATCACCTGGCCAAACCGCGCCCAGTCGGGCTTCCACCAGCGACCGACGATCCGGTAGCGGTGGAACTGCGGGGTGAACCGGATCACCAGGGCGAAGGTCGCCACCACGCACAGCGAAGTGATGACGGTCGCCACCGCCGCGCCTTGCAGGCCCAGCTCGGGCGCGCCAAGATTGCCGAAGATGAAGGCGTAATTGGCCAGCGCATTGACGAAGATGCCGCCTGCGGTGATCGCGGTGGCTAACACCGGCCGCCCGAGCGCCGAGACGAAGCAGCGCAGCACATTGGCGATCACCATCGGGATCATCGAGAAAATCAGCACGCTGTTGTAGCTCTGCGCCATTACGATGATTTCCGCCTGCTGCCCGGTGGCATGCATTATCGGGCCGAGCGCGAGGCAGATCAGCATCCCTCCCGCACCGCTGATCACCGCCAGCCACAGCGCCATGCGAACCGAGCGCCTTACAGGCCGCAAGGCCGGCGCGCGTTCGCCGAGCTCGGCGGC
>JBGSPZ010000261.1:0-6433 GCA_041738375.1 Parerythrobacter sp.
TTGCCTTCCAGCGCGGCAGTTCGGATGCGCTCGAGGTTTCGGTCGACGGCGGGCGCAAGTGGGGCCGGATCGGCGACCTGCGGATCGGCGACCGGATCGCCTCGCCCGAAGAGGTCACCCATGTCCGCCTGCGCGTGCACGGCAAGACCGCCGGCCGGATGACCTACAGCGCCATCGTGCGCTGACGGCCCCTCAGCAGTTTTCGTACTTCCAGTTCCGCTTCTTGCCTTCGGCCAGCCACTCGATCGCCGCGGCCATCCGCGTCTGGCGCGTCGCGTCGCGTTTGGCCCCGGTAATCCACTCGAGATATTCGCGCCGGTGTGACGGTGCCAATGCGTCGAAGGCAGCCGCAGCCTTGGGATGGCCGGCCAGCGCTGCGGCGAAATCATCCGGCATGGGAATTTCGGGCTTTGGGCTTGGCTTTGCTCGCCCCTTCGTCGCGCTGCCGTGTTGCTCGACCCGTTCGACCGCATCCTTGATGGCAGCCACCAGTTCGCTCTCCGGCGGCATATCGTCGACCGACGCAATCCGGCCGTAGCCGCCCAGCGCGTCGCCGCCCCTGCCCTCGCCGTGGATCACCAGCGCGCAATGCGCCTTGAACGCGGCGATCCCCGCGACATTCTTCCCGCGAACCATGAAATGCGGCATGCCCCATTTGATGCCTTCCTCGACATCGGGCAGCGCGCGATGGATGCGGGCGCGCAGTTCGCTGAGGATCGGTCGGGCGAATTCGCCTGCTTTCGCGATGTAGTCGTCGACTCGCTTGTCTGTGCCCATGCCGCACCCTCCCGATGCAGCGGAGCCTATCACATCAATTCGACAGGAGCAGCACCGGCGTTTCGATCATCCGCTTGAGCGCCTGGATGAAGCTCGCGGCATCCCAGCCGTCGACCACGCGGTGATCGCAGCTGATCGAGATGTTCATCAGCTTGCGCTTCTCGATCCGCTCGCCCGCCCCCAAACCATTGGCGCCGTCGGGCACGAACATCGGGCGCTCGATAATCCGGTTGGGGCCGATGATCGCGACTTCGGGGCGGTTGATCACCGGAGTAGTCGCCACGCCGCCGAGCGGGCCGAGCGATGTAACGGTGAGCGTGCCGCCCGACATTTCCTCGCTCTTGGCCTTGCCGGTCCGCGCCGCCTCGGCCAGCCGCGAAATCTCGCTCGCCAGCTGCCACAGGTTCTTCGCCTGCGCGTCACGGATGACCGGCACCATCAGCCCGGCATCGGTCTGTGCCGCCATGCCGAGATGTACCGCGCCGTAGCGGGTGACCACGCCTGCCTCGTCGTCGTAGCGGGCGTTGATCATCGGGAAATCGGGCAGCGTCTTGCAGATTGCGGTGATCAGCAGCGGGAGGATGGTCAGCTTGGGCTTGTCCCCCCGGCTGCTGTTGAGCTGAGCGCGCATCTCCTCAAGCGCGGTCACGTCGCATTCCTCGACATAGGAGAAATGCGGAATGTTGCGCTTCGATGCGGCCATGTTCTCGGCGATGCGGCGGCGCATGCCGATGACCTTGACCTCCTCGTCGGCGCGAGCCTTTGCAGCAGGCGCATAGCCGCCGGTGTAGGACAGGAAGGCATCGAGGTCGCTGTGGCGGATGCGGCCGTCTTCGGCGGGCTTCACGTGCGAAAGATCGATCCCGAGGTCCTTCGCACGCTGGCGCACGGCGGGCGTGGCGAGGACCTTTGCATGTATCGCGGGGGCAGGAGCCGGTGTCGGCTCGGGCAATGGCTCAGGCGCAGGATCCGCCGCCAGTGCATCGTCCGCGTCGGAAGCGTCGGGCGTTTCGACCTCGATCCGCTCCGCGACCTCTTCGGCCTTCGGCGCAGGCGTTTCCCCGGTATCCTCGCCCTCGACCTCGATCACCACCAGCATCGAGCCGATGGCGACCATGTCGCCCTCGCTGCCGGCCATCGCCACGATCGTGCCGGTGACCGGGCTTTCCAGCGGGACCGTCGCCTTGTCGGTCATCATGTCGACGAATTCCTCGTCTTCATGAATGACGTCGCCGACGCTCTTGTGCCACTTGACGATCTCCGCCTCGGCAATCCCCTCGCCGATATCGGGCATGTTGAATGTGAAGGTGCTCATGGCGTCAGTCCTTGAGGATCTTGTCGATGGCCTCGCCGATGCGGACGGGACCGGGGAAATAGGCCCACTCGAGGCTGTGCGGATAGGGCGTGTCGAACCCGGTGACGCGTTCGATCGGGGCTTCGAGGTGGTAGAAGCAGCGCTCGGTCACCAGCGCGGATAGCTCCGCCCCGAAGCCCGAGGTGCGGGTCGCCTCGTGCACGATCAGGCAGCGCCCGGTCTTCTCGACCGATGCTTCGATCGCCTCGATATCGAGCGGCATAAGCGTGCGCAGATCGAGGATATGCGCCTCCACCCCCTTCGCCTTGCAGACGGCCTCGGTGACATGGACCATGGTGCCATAGGCGAGGATGGTGAGCTGCTCGCCCTCGGTCACGGTGCGCGCCTTGCCAAGCGGGATTTTGTAGTGGCCTTCGGGCACCACGCTCGCATCGAACCGCTTCCACGGCTCGGCGGGCTTGTCGTAATAGCCGCTGAAGGGTCCGTTGTAGATCCGCTTGGGCTCGAAGAAGATCACCGGGTCGTTGTCTTCGATGCAGCTGATCAGGAGGCCCTTGGCATCATATGGGGTCGAGGGGATCACCGTCTTGAGGCCGGCGACATGGGTGAAGATCGCTTCGGGCGACTGGCTGTGCGTCTGCCCGCCGAAAATCCCGCCGCCGAAGGGCGAGCGCACCGTCATCGGCGCGATATATTCGCAGGCCGAGCGATAGCGCAGCCGCGCCGCTTCGGAGATCAGCTGGTCGAGGCCGGGGTAGATGTAGTCGGCGAACTGGATTTCCGGCACGGGCCGCAGGCCATAGGCGCCCATCCCCACCGCAACGCCGATGATCCCGCATTCGGAGATCGGCGTGTCGAACACGCGGGTCTTGCCATGCTTTTCCTGCAAGCCGGCCGTGCAGCGGAACACCCCGCCGAAATAGCCGACATCCTCGCCCATCACGATCACGTCGGGATCGCGTTCGAGCATCACGTCGAGCGCGTCGTTGATCGCCTCGATCATGTTGAGGCGGCGTTCGGTACCGCCTGCGACCTGAGTCGCGTCGCTCGCTTGCGTGCTCATGTCCACGGCTCCACTCCGGGCCATTTTATCTCGCGTTCGCGCCGCGCCTGTGCCGCCTGTTCCTCGAGATGCCATGGCAGCTCTTCGTAGACGTCCTGGAACATGGTGCGGAACGGATGGTGCATTCCGTGGCCGAGGATGCCGTTCTTTTCGGCTTCCTTGGTCGCAGCCTTGACCAGCTCGGCGCATTCGGTGTCCATTGCCGACTGGCGATCCTCGTCCCAATCGCCGAGCGCGATCAGGTGCTTCTTCAAGCGATTGATCGGATCGCCCAGCGGCCATTCCTCCCGCTCTTGCGCGGAGCGGTAACCCGAGGGATCGTCCGAGGTCGAATGCCCTTCGGCGCGGTAGGTGAAATACTCGATCAGCGTCGGCCCGGCATTGGCGCGGGCGCGGTTCGCGGCCCAGCGCTGCGAGGCATAAACCGCCAGCGCATCGTTGCCGTCGACCCGCAGCCCGGCAAGGCCGTAACCCAAGGCGCGCGCCGCGAAGGTAGTGCGTTCGGACCCGGCGAAACCCGAGAAGCTCGAGATCGCCCACTGGTTATTGATCACGTTGAGGATCACCGGCGCGTTGTAGACGGTGGCGAACAGGCACGCCGAATGGAAATCCCCTTCCGCCGTGCTGCCTTCCCCCACCCAGGTCGCGGCGATCCGGCTGTCGCCCTTGATCGCGCTCGCCATCGCCCAGCCGACCGCCTGCGGGTTCTGCGTCGCAAGGTTGCCCGAAATCGAGAAGAAGCTGTGCTCGCGGCTCGAATACATGATCGGCAGCTGGCGGCCCTTCAGCTTGTCGCCCTTGTTCGAATAGATCTGGTTGATCATCTCGATCAGCGGATAGCCGCGGGTGATCAGCACGCCCTGCTGGCGATAGCTGGGGAACACCATGTCGTCGCTGGCGAGCGCCATCGCGGCGGCGACGCTGGTCGCTTCCTCCCCGGTACACTTCATATAGAAGCTGGTCTTGCCCTGCCGCTGGCCGCGGAACATGCGTTCGTCGAACGCGCGGACCAGCGCCATGTTGCGCAGCATGGTGCGCAGCGTATCGGCATCGAGCTTGGGGTCCCACGGGCCATGCGCCCGATCGTCTTCGCCCAGCACCCGGATCAGATCGTAGGCAAGCGAGGCAATTTCCTTCGGCTCCACCGCCTCGTCGGGCTTCGGCTGTGCACCCGCCGGCGGGATAGCGATGTGCGAGAAATCGGCGGTGTCGCCGGGCCGGTACTTGGGTTCGGGAACATGCAGCGCGAGCGCCGGCTTGTTGCTGCCCTCTGCTCCTCCGGGCCTGTCGGCCATAAACGATCTCCCAGACGAAATCTTTCGCGATTGCGTTATATTATTTCACGGCTGGAAAATGGTCAAGTTTGCCTTGGCTCAAACCGCGACGGGCGCCTTGATGGCGCCGAGCGGGGTATAGTTGTGAACCTCGAAATCCTCAATTCGATAGTCGAATATGGAGTCTGGCTTGCGCAGGATTTCGAGACGTGGTCTCCCCTGCGGTTCCCGCTGGAGCTGCTCTTCCACCAGATGTGCGTGGTTGAGGTAGAGGTGCGTATCGCCCCCCATCCACACGAACTCGCCGGGCTCCAGATCGACCTGCTGCGCAATCATCCGCTGGAGCAGCGCCCCGCTCCACAGGTTGAACGGCAGGCCGAGCGCGACGTCGCAACTGCGCTGGTAGAGCGCGCAGTTGAGCTTCCCGTCGCCGACATGGAACTGATAGGTCTTGTGGCACGGCGGCAGCGCCATCCGGTCGAGTTCCGCGACGTTCCAGCCCTCGATGATATGGCGGCGGCTGCCCGGATTGGTGCGCAGGCTATCGACCACTTGCGCAACCTGGTTGATCCCCGGCCCGCGCTCGTACAGCCCGTCCTTGCGATAGCGCCAGGTCGGCCAGTCGACCCATTGCTTGCCATAGACCGGGCCAAGGTCGCCCCAGCGCGCAGCGAATGCCTCGTCATCGGCGATGCGCTGGACGAAATCCTCCAGCGCAATCGGATCGCCGGTTTCGCGTACATAGTTGGCGTGCGGCCACTCGTTCCAGATCTTGACCCCTTGCAGCACCAGCGGGCGGATGTTGGTGTCGCCGGTCAGGAACCACAGCATTTCGCGGGTGGCAGTCTTCCAGAAGACCCGCTTGGTGGTGATCAGCGGCATCGCCCCATCGGCGAGGTCGAAGCGGAGCATCGCGCCGAAGATCGAGCGGGTGCCGATACCGGTCCGGTCGATCCGTTCGCTACCTTGCTCCCAGATACGGCGCATCAGGTCGAGATATTGCCACTCCTCATGCGAGCGGTCGGTAGAATCGGCGGGAATCGCGGCAGTGGCCATGCAAAGTCCCTAGCCCCGCATTTGCCCGCTTGCCACCCCGCGCATCCACACCTATAGGGCGCGCCTTGCCTCGACCCGCGGGGCCTGATCGCCGCGCGGGACCGACATGGTCGGGGAGTAGCTCAGCCTGGTAGAGCACTGTCTTCGGGAGGCAGGGGCCGGAGGTTCGAATCCTCTCTCCCCGACCAGTTTCGGCCAGAGAAAATCGTCCGGGGGCGATTTTCCGCCGAAACTCCCGAGCGACAGCGAAGGGCTAACTCATGACCAAACCATCCGTCCTGTTCGTCTGCCTCGGCAATATCTGCCGTTCGCCGCTGGCCGAAGCCGCATTACGCAAAGCCGCCGCCGGCGCGGGGCTGGAGATCGATATCGATAGCGCCGGCACCGCCGACTACCACGTGGGCAAAGCGCCCGATCCGCGCAGCGTGGCCGAAGCCGCCGCCTTCGGGGTCGATATCTCCCACCTTCGTGCCAGGCAGGTAATGGCCGACGATTTCCGCCGCTTCGATCACATCTACGCGCTCGACCATAGCAATTTGCGCGACTTGCAGCGGATCGCGCCGGACGATGCCACTGCAAGACTTTCGCTCGTGCTCGATGTCGTCCCGGGCCGCGAGGGCGCACCAGTGGCCGATCCCTATTATGGCGGCGAAGAAGATTTCCGCGCTACCCGAGAAGATGTATACGCCGCTGCGCACGCTATTGTCGCCGCGCTTACCGCTTAGCCGCCGCGCAGCATCTGGACGCCCCAGTCGCGTTCGAACAGGTAAAGCAGGATCCGCGCCGCCTCTCCGCGAGGGCCGGTCAATCCGCCATCCCGTTCTACCAGCAGGCGGGCATCGTCATGCGCCAGCGGCAGCAGCCTGCCGATCTGTTCGAGGCTTGCGACGCGGAAAGGGGTGTCGCCCGACTGCCTTGTGCCGAGCAGCTCGCCGCCGCCGCGCAGCC
>JBGSPZ010000295.1:0-4124 GCA_041738375.1 Parerythrobacter sp.
AGCGCCGTGCGGTCACGGCGCAGGACTACGCGCTGGCGGCGGCGGAACATCCCGATGTCGTGCGCGCCTATGCCCGCCGGCGGTGGACGGGATCGTGGTACACCATGACGCTGGCGGTCGACCTGGTCGGCGGCATCTCGATCGACTCGGGCTTTGCAGACTCGCTCAAACGCTTCCTCGAGGAACGCCGCCTGGCGAGTCACGACCTGCGGATCATCAATCCCGGTTTCGTCTCGCTCGACATTGCGCTGTTCGCTTGCGTGAAACCGGAATTCTACGCCCCGGATGTGGAACGGGCTCTGCTGCGGGTGTTCTCGGCGCGCGCGCTCGGCAATGGCGAGCTCGGCTATTTCCATCCCGACCGGCTCGATTTCGGGGAGGATATCGCGCTTTCGCCGATCATCGCGCGGGCGATGCAGGTCGAGGGGGTGCAATGGATCGGCATGGCCGATCACCAGGGCAATCGCGTCGGCCGGTTCCGGCGGATGGACCAGCCCGATTTCGACCATGACGAAAGCGGCGCGATCCCCGTGTTCGACGGCGAAATCGCGCGGCTCGACAATGATCCGAACTATCCGGATCACGGGGTGCTGCGGTTCCATGTGGATGGGGGGCGGTGACCATGCATCGCAAGCCATCGCTCGATATCTGCGGCGCAAAGGACATCGACCCGCAGCGACCCGAAAACCCGCCGGGCCGCAGCGAGATCGATTACCGGATCGGTACGCAACCCGAGTTCCTCGACCGCATGCTGTGGCGGGTTCCCCGGCAGGAGGTTCCTGCGCGCGACGGCGTGCCCGCCAGCCATCCGCTGCGCGGTCTTCGTCCGGATCGTGCGGGCGAGCCGACCGGGGGTCTGCTCGATGCCTTCGCCTGCACACTCGATGTGCTCTCTTTCTATTCCGAACGGATCGCCAACGAGGGCTATATTGCGAGCGCGCGCGAACGCCGCTCGATGATCGAGCTGGCAGCGACGATCGGTTACAAGCTGGGGCCGGGCGTAGCGGCCGGCACCTGGCTCGCCTTTACCGTCGAGGACAAGGACGATCCCTTTCGCCGGGTCGAGATCGGTCCGGGCGTGCAGGCAGCATCGGTGCCGCAAGCCAAGGACGAGTTGCCGCAGACCTTCGAAACGCTCGAGCCGATCGTGGCGCGCGGCGAATGGAACGACATCCGCGCCAGGACCACGCGCGACCAGCCGCTCGCGATCTACCGCAATCTTGCCGACGAGGACGATCCCGCCAACGGCACGCTGTTCCTGTTCGACCTCGACAACAGCTTCGACACCGACGACCCGGCGCTGGTCGGACTGGTCGAATTGGCGAGCGATGCAGCGCTGGAGCCGTATCACGCGGTTACGCCAGGACTGGACCTGTCCGAACGGCTCGCCCAGCGCATAGCCGACCGGGCAACCAATCCCGAGATCGAACCGCTGCTCCGCGCGGTGCAGGTCAATGAAGTCTTTGTTCACGGGCTGGGTCTGGCGCTGAGACCCGGCCAGCGCCTGCTCGCAGTCGCTCGATCGGGCAGCGACGGCGCAACCATCGCCGAACCCTATCGCATCGTCTCCGCTATCGAGAAGCGCGACTTCGGGATCACCACCCTCGTCCTTGCGCGCCACGGCAATCCGCCCGACGCGGTGAGCACGCCGCCAAGATTCCGCCCCGCCCGACTGAAGCCCGGGATCATTCCCGCGCAGGGTCTGTCGCTCGCAAGCAACACGCTCGATCGCTACGTCAAGGGGAACGCCTGGACCGGCGATGGTCTCAGCGCCTTCGTCCGCACACAATCATGGTCGCGCACCAAGCTGATGGCGATGCTGCGCGGGCGGCTGCGCCCGGTCGTTGGGCCGGCGGGCGTCGGGCAGGTGCAGACCGGGCTCCATGCCATGAGCGAGGATGCCGGCTTCTTCGGCAATTCTGCGCAGCTGTGGGCCACAGTGTCATTCGGCAGGAATGCCGACGGTACCGCGATCAAGGCCCCCTTCACCCATGATTGGGACAGCACCCCGACAACGATCTGGGTCGACGCCAAGAACAGCCTTCTGCAGGGCGAAGCGCAGGCCTATCTCGAACGCGAAGTGAAGGCGGTCCAGCCGGGGAGCTGGGCCATCCTCGAGAACGCGGCGGGCGAGTCGCTCGGCTTGCAGGTGACAGCCGCCGCGACCCAGTCGCGCGCCGACTATGCCATGAGCGGCAAGGCCACCGGTCTCGCCTTCGCCCTGCCCGACGGGACCGCGCTTGTCCCGCCGTCAAGCGCGGTGTCGAGCCCGCTCAACGCCTTCAAGGTGCGCAAGACGCAGGCGTTCCTGGCGTCGCAGCATCTGCCTCTTGCGGGGATACCGCTCGAGCCGGTGCTCGAGGCCGAAGTGCTCGAACTCGATCTCGACACGCTCTATCTCGACCTCGTGCGCGGGCGGCCCGTTTCGGTCACCGGGGCGCGGGCCGATGCCGAGGGGATCGAAGGCAGCGAAACCTGCATCATCCGCGAGGTTCTGCATATCGACGGGATGACGCGGCTGCTGCTCGAAGGCGCGATCATCCATTCCTACGAGCGGACCAGTCTGCGCATCAACGCCAATGTCGCGCTGGCGAGCCATGGCGAGCGGGTAAACGAAGTGCTCGGCTCGGGCGATGCCACATTGCCGAACCAGAGTTTCGGTCTGCGCAAGATTCCCCTGACCTATGTTTCGGCAACCACCGCCAGCGGGCGGGCCTCGACGCTGGAAGTCAGGGTCGACGGCATCCTGTGGCGGGAAGTCGAGACCCTGTTCGACGCCGGGCCGCAGGACGCGGTGTATGAGACTGCGCTGGGGGAAAACAGCGAGGTCACCGTGCGCTTCGGCGACGGGATCAGGGGTCGCCGCCTCCCGACGGGCGAGCTCAACGTCGCCGCCAGCTATCGCAGCGGAACCGGCCTGGCGGGCCACGTCCCCGAGCGGACGATCATCCAATTGAAGACGAAGCCGCTCGGCATCCGCTCCGTGTCCAACCCCTCCCCCGCAACCGGCGGAGCGGAACCCGAATCGCTCGACGATATCCGCGTGACCGCGCCCAACACGGTCAAGACGCTGGGCCGGGTCGTGTCGCTGGCGGACTACGAAGACTTTGCGCGCAATTTCGCCGGGGTCGGAAAGGCCCGGGTGGAGCAGCTCTGGTCGGGCAAGAACAAGGTCGTCCATATCTCGCTCGCGCCGGAGGAAGACATCGAGCTGGCGAGCGATGCCGATCTGCTGTCCAAGCTCGCCGATGCACTCGACGGTGTGCGCGATCCGGCGCGCGCAGTGATCGTCCAGCCCTACGCCCGGGTCTATTTCCGCGTGAAGGCGAAGGTCTATGTCGATCGGGCCTATCTGCTGGCCGATGTCGAACGCGATGTCCGGCTGGCGATCGAGACCCGTTATGGTTTTGCAGCGGGCGCACTGGGCGAAGCCGTTTCGTCGGCCGGCATTCTTGCGCTGATCCACTCGCTGCCCGGGGTGGTGATGGTCGACCTCGACGGGCTCGAACGGATCGAGGGCGGCGATGTGGTCGACAGCTCGGTCCCGCCCCGGCTCGATAGCGTATTGCGTGCCGCATCGGCGCAGGGGCCCGGGCAGCGCATGACGGGTTCCTTTGCTGCGAGTGAACTGCTGCTGGTGCTGCCCTCGGCAATCGATCTGACGATGGAGTTTGCCGATGCGTGATCGCGTGACCTCCCCCTTGTTCGAGGCCATTCCATCCTACGCCCGCCTGCGCGACGGGCAGGAGCAGCGCGCGCTCGAAGCGTTGATGTCGCTGCTGACCGACGAGCTCCAGATCGTCGAACGGGATATCGACCAGCTGTTCGACAACTGGTTCGTCGAGACTTGCGAGGCCTGGGTGCTGCCCTATATCGCCCAGCTGATCGGCGCGCGGCCGATGCGCGAGATCGGCGACAGCGGGGCGGGCCAGCTCCGCGCCTATATCGCCAATGTGCTGCAATATCGCCAGGCCAAGGGCACCGCTGCGGCGCTGGAGCAGGTTGCCCGCGATGTCTCGGGCTGGCCGATCATCGCGGTCGAATTCTTCCAGCATCTGGCGACCAGCGAAAACGTCAACCATTTGCGCCCTGCCCGGCAAGTGGTCGCCAGCCTGCGCCGCAGC
>JBGSPZ010000304.1:0-7994 GCA_041738375.1 Parerythrobacter sp.
CGGCGCGCGCCGCGCGGCAGCTGCGCCTGGAACGCGCGGCCGCAATGCTCGACGCAATAGGGAAAGCCGGGGTTCACCACCTCACCGCAGAAATGGAAATCGGGTTCGCCCGGATGGCCCATCGGCCAACGGCAGACCTTGTCGTTGAGGTCGAGCAGGCTGGTCTTGTCGGCAATCGACGGGTCCGGCTTTGCCGGCACCAGACGGCGGGGCGGGGCGGGCGGAATCGGGGCCTGCTGGTCGCCGGGGCCTTGCCGCAGGAAGCCACCGGGGCCGACCGAGACGATCCGGGGCAGGTCCGAGGTCGGATTGGGCATCGGCTGCGGCTGGTTCAGCGCGTTTGCCGCCTCCTCTCGCGGGGCAGCGACCGGTGCCGCCTTTTCGGCGACCGGTTTGGCCACGGGCTTGGCAACCGGCTTTTTCGGGGCGGGAGCTTTGGCCGGGGCTTTCACCGGTTTCTCGTTTGCCTTGACCGGTGACGGGCGCGACTTGAGGCCCAGGCGGTGCGCCTTGCCGATCACCGCATTGCGCGAAACACCGCCCAGCTCGTCGGCGATCTGGCTGGCGGTCGAGCCGCCTTCCCACATCTTCTTCAGCGTGGCGATCCGTTCGTCAGTCCAGCTCATTCTATCGTCGTTTCCATTTCAAACTTCGGGCGCGGTTTGGTGCTGCCGCTTGCCAGCACAAACCATTGGCCCTAGGCGCGCCCCTATGGCCGATCAAGCCCGCACCGCCGAGAATCCGTCTACGCCCGAACCGGTCGAAATTCCGCTTCAGGCGGCCGGTGAGGAGTACCGGCTGCCGCCGCGCGGGGTTCCGGTCTTCACCGGGATCAACCGCATCGGTCTTTGGAGCCTCTATATTAAGGAGGTTCGCCGATTTCTCAAGGTGCAGACCCAGACGATCTGGGCTCCGGCAGTCACAACGCTGCTGTTTCTGGTTATTTTCACCGTCGCGCTGGGCCGCGAGGGGCGCGAGGTGCTGGGTGTACCGTTCGCCACCTTCGTTGCACCGGGCCTGATCGTGATGGGCATGATGCAGAATGCCTTTGCCAATTCTTCGTTCACCCTGCTCGGAGGGAAAATCCAGGGGACGATCATCGATCTTCTGATGCCGCCCCTGTCCGAAGGCGAACTGATGGCAGGGATCGTCGGCGCGGCCGTGACCCGCGCGGTGATGGTCGGCGGGGCGGTGGCGCTGGCCATGGCATTCTACCCGGGGGTCGACCTTGCTGCGCCGCATCTGTGGGCAATCGTCTGGTTCGGCCTGATGGGATCGGTGATGCTGGCGCTGATGGGGCTGCTCACCTCCATCTGGGCGGAAAAGTTCGATCACAACGCCGCAGTGACCAATTTCATCGTTGCGCCGCTCTCGCTGCTGTCCGGCACATTCTACGTGATCGACAACCTTTCCCCTGCATTCCAGGCGATCAGCCGGGCCAATCCGTTTTTCTACGTGATCTCGGGCTTCCGTTACGGGTTCCTCGGGCAAAGCGATATCGGCAACACCGACCTTGCCGTTTCGAGCGCGGCAATCGGCTTGCTGGGGTTCAACCTCTTGCTGGCATTTTTCGTCTATCGCGTGCTGAAATCGGGCTGGAAGCTCAAGGACTGACCGATTTCTTCGCGCGCATCGCTTCACGCAGGCGGCGTTCGGCTTTGCTGACATCGTCCACTTCGCCCAAGGTAAAGCCGGCCGAGGATCTGTTGTCCTTCGTCCGCAGCACCAGAGACCCTCGCCCTTCCGCGGCAGCAGTACTTTCGATCCCCGCGATTTGGGCCACCTCGACATCTTCGCTGATCGTTCCCTTGCCGATGAACAGCCGGATCACGCGGTCTGTGGTCACGGCAAAGGCTGTCTTGCCCGCAGCCGCCCTGCCGAGCAGCGGGCTGACGAGCAGCCAAAGCCCGACCAGGATGAAGGGTATGCCGAAGAACGGGAACCAGTAAGCCATCGAATCCTGCTGGGAACCGGCGCGGGTGAACAGCCATGCGAGCGATGTCCAGAACAGCGCAAATCCGGTGAAGGCGATGCCGAACCCGAACTGTGCGCAGCCATGGCCGGCTTTGGGCTTGAGCGCGCGGCCATACCAAAGCAGCCGCTCGCCCGGCAGCAGCATTTTGCGGAACTCAGCTTCGAACGGGTCGGGACCCTGCCACTCGTCCATCAATCAATGGGTCAGCGAGCGGCGCATCCGGTAGCGCCCGTTGGCGAACTGCTCGAACAGCTCCGCGACACTCGGGTGATCGACCGGTCCGCCGTCCGCGTCGGGCAGCAGGTTCTGCTGGCTGACATAGGCGACGTAGGAGCTGTCCTCGTTTTCGGCCAGCAGATGGTAATAGGGCTGCTCGCGCTCGGGCCGGATATGCTCGGGAATGGCCTCGTACCACTCCTCGCTGTTGGCGAAGACCGGGTCGATATCGAAGATGACCCCGCGAAAGTCGAACAGCCGGTGGCGCACCACGTCGCCGATGCCGAAGCGCGCGCGGGCGTGCGTCGGCACCTCGATCGTGCGACCGGCCTGATGGGAAAAGAAGCGACTGCGTTCCATGGCTGCGGCAAATATAGCCCTTCGCAGGTGCAAAACAAGCAATCCGGCCCGATCGTCCCCGCTTCGCATGTCGAAGGGGCTTGGCAAGCGGAAGGCCTTGGGCTAACCGCGCGCCTTCGACCGGCCCGGGCAAGGGCTGCACTTCGCGGAGAGGTGGCAGAGTGGTCGAATGCGCCGCACTCGAAATGCGGTATACGGGCAACCGTATCGAGGGTTCGAATCCCTCCCTCTCCGCCACACACCCCCAGCACTGGTCTCTGTTATCAGGACCGCGCCGCGAGCCCGCGGAACAGGCGGGTCTTGTCAAAGCAATTGCACCGCTAGCAAATTGAACTTGGCAGGGTAGGGCTCGGCCATGCCTCGACCGAAGAGACCTGCCAGCCCGTTCCGCTATTTCAATTCGTCGCCCGAGATCATCCGCCTCGAGGTGATGATGTACGTGCGCTTCCCGCTGAGCCTGCGGAACATCGAAGACCTGCTGGCCGAGCGCGGGATCGACATCTGCCACGAGACCGTGCGGCTGTGGTGGAACAGGTTCGGTCCTCTGTTCGCAGCCGATGTTAGAAGGCAAAGGGTCAGCCGGATGAAGAGCTTCCGACAATGGAGGTGGCACCTCGACGAGGAGTACGTGAAGATCAATGGAGAGATGCACTACCTATGGCGCGTGGTCGACCAGGAGGGCGAGGTGCTGGAGAGCTACGTCACGAAGACGAGGGACAAGAAGGCAGCTCTCGCTTTCATGAAGAAGGCTCATAAGCGCCACGGCCCGCCAGCGGAGATCACCACTGACGGCTTACGCCCCTACAAGGCAGCGATGAGTGAGTTAGGCAACACCGGCAAGCAGGAGGTGGGACGCTGGGCCAACCACCGGGTGGAGAACAGCCACCTCCCGTTCCGGCGGCGAGGGCGGGCGATGCTGCGATTTCGACAGATGAAGTCGTTACAGAAGTTCGCCTCGGTCCATGCCAACGTCCACAACCACTTTAATCTTGATCGCCACCTTACCGACAGACAGACCTACAAGACCGCCCGCTCAGCCGCCCTGGCTGAGTGACAGAATGTGATGGCCCGAACCGAAGCTGGGCTGGGGGCAGTTCCGCCAATCGGAGACGAGTTGCGATTAGACTGACAGCTCGCAGTAGTGTCATTCAATTATGACGGATACCGTTCCAACCCCTTCGAAGCTGGCTGCGGACGACTGACCACCAGCGACTTCATGAACGCCGGTAATCGCTCCTGACGAAATCCACCAACCTGCCTGTGGAGCGATCCTGCGCTGGTGCAGATTATCCAGAAGGAATGCCACAGCCCCGAATGGGCCGTCCAACATTGTCGTAGTAGTGGCCTCGCCGACAAGTAAGCCGTCAATGTCGGTCGAAACGCCGATCTCGTCGAGATGGGGCCAAAGTTCGCGGGGGACGACAGGACCAAGGAGGAGTCCGGCATTGTTCCCGTGGTCGGATACCGTCACGCAAGGCCCATCCACATTGATTGCAGCATAAGGCGAGGATGCGACTTCGATGCCTATCCGGATCTCGTCGATCCACATCATCGCTTGCTGCGGGTTGGTGGGCAGTGATGCTGCGACCGGCGCAATCCGTAACATGAATTCCGCCTCGACTGCAGCGAATCCGCCGCCGAATACCTTGAACCGAGCTGGTGCGTCGCTGGCAGTGTGGACCAGATCGGCAAATACGGGCCCAGCCAACCGGTTGGTGCCCAAGATCGTGTCCATGGGCGGGTTGATCCTACCAACCTTCCAGCCGCCGATTTCTCGGTTCCAGAGCGAAAGCGCGCAGTCCTGAATCTGATATGCGGTTGCGAGGTCCGTAGGGCGTTCGCCCGGATATCGGACGATTGCAGCCCCGCTGCGACGCGCTTCGACAAAAGCATTCGCGATTTCGCGCGCCTCGACAGTCACCCTGACCCCTTCCCGATCCTCTTTTCGAGCCGGACTTTTACGAGATAGGAAACCGGTGTCAAAGTGTATTTTCCGTGGCTACTGCAAGGCCGCACCTATATGAATCCTTTCGGGGGATAGCGCATGACGATGTCGTTTCCGTCGCACGGGGAGTGCTAGAGATCATTATGGCCATTTCGAACAAGACGCCGACGATCAACGACGTGGCTCGCGCTGCCGGCGTGTCAAAGAAGACCGTCAGCCGCGTGATCAATCGCTCGGCGTTGCTCAAGCAGGATACCCGCAAGAAGGTCGAGGCGGTCATTGCTGAACTGGGTTATGTCCCCAATCCGCAGGCGCGAGCACTCGCGCTGCGGCGGAACTTTCTGCTCGGATTGCTGCATGACAACCCCAACGCGCAAACAGTGCTGAATTTCCAGGAAGGCGTGCTCGATGCAATTCGCGATACCGAGTTCGCGCTGGTTGTCCGTCCGGTGGATCGGCATTCGCCGAAAATGCTCGAAGATATCCGTCACTTTCTCGAGCAACAGCGGCTTTACGGTGTGCTGATTCTGCCGCCGATTTCCGAGAACGACGAATTGGCCGCGTTGTGCCGGGAGATGGGCTGCGGTTATGTCCGCATGGGTTCGGCCCCACTCGATGACGAGGAGCACATCGTCGCCTCGAATGATCGCGAGATGGTTGAAAGCGCGGTCGACTATCTTGTCGAATCGGGTCATCGCCGGATCGGAATCATCAAGGGTCCGGAGGGCTTCCGCTCGGCACTGGAACGCTCCGAGGGCTTCATGGCGGCGATGCGGAAGCATGGGCTGGCGGTCCCCGCAGAGCTCGTCGCGCAGGGAACTTACCGTTTCGAATCCGGGCTTGATGCCGCCGGTCAGCTGCTCGACCGCGAGCAGCGACCGACCGCCATTTTTTGCAGCAATGACGAAATGGCAGCGGGCGCGCTGCATGCCGCGCGCCAGCGCAAGGTCAGCGTCCCGGCGGACCTTTCCATCATTGGTTTCGACGATTCCCCGATAGCTGCTCATATCTGGCCACCGCTGACCACGGTCGGCTGGCCGATCCGCGAAATGGCGAAGGCCGCTGCTCTCAAACTCGTCGCGCCTGCTGACGAGCGCGCGCAGGATTACATCTTCCCCGCACGGCTGGTTCAACGCCAGTCGGTCGCGCCTCCCCCCGACAAATTCTGAACTGTACGGTTGAAAAGGGCATGCGAGTGGCGCTAAAGCAGAAATGACACCGGTTTCCAAACCGCAGGCTTGCAGCTTGGACCGGACCATTCCAGACAGGCTCGAGCCGAGCCAGAGAAAGGCTAGCCATGAAAGTCGCGCTGATTATCGAAAACAGCCAGGCTGCCAAGAGCAGCATCGTCCACCAAGCACTAACCAGCGTGGCCGAGCCACTCGGGCATGAGGTGTTCCACTACGGCATGTACACTGCGGAAGACGACGCTCAACTCACCTATGTCATGAACGGGCTGCTCGCGGGCATCCTGCTCAATTCGAAGGCTGCGGATTTCGTCATTACCGGTTGTGGAACCGGCATGGGTTCGATGCTGGCGTGCAATTCCATGCCCGGTGTCTTCTGCGGCCTGGTGATCGATCCGACCGATGCCTTCCTGTTCAGCCAGATCAACGACGGTAATTGCATGTCGATGCCCTATGCCAAGGGCTTCGGCTGGGCGGCCGAGCTCAATCTGCAGGATTGCTATCGCAAGATCTTCGAAAACGAGGGTGGCGCGGGCTATCCCAAGGAACGCGCCGACATCATGCGCACCAATCGCGGGATATTGAAGGCCCTCAAGGCTGCAGCCTGCAACGACATGTTGACGGTGATCAAGAATGTCGACCAGGGTCTGCTGCGTTCGGCCATTGCGGGGGAGAAGTTTGCCGAATACTTCTATCCCAATTCGCAGGACGAGGCGATCAGCGCTTACCTGCGCAGCCTCTGAGTCGAAGCGGGGGAGGGCAAGATGGCAGGCAACCCATTCGACCTGGCCGGTCGCAAGGCGATGGTCACCGGGGCAAACACCGGTATCGGGCAAGGCATCGCGGTGGCCCTGGCGCGGGCCGGGGCGGATGTCGCTCTGGTCGGGCGAAGTGCCGCCAGCGAGACACTGGCGCTGGTCGAGAGCGAAGGCCGCAAGGCGGTGCAGATCCGTGCCGACCTCTCATCCACCGCGCCGGTAGCCGATGTCGTGGCGCAGGCGCTCGAGGCGCTGGGACGGATCGATATCCTCGTCAACAATGCGGGCATCATCCGACGTGAGGACGCGCTCGAATCTACGGAAGCGGACTGGGACGCGGTGATGGACACCAATCTCAAGGTGCTGTTTTTCCTCACCCAGGCGGTCGGGCGGCATATGGTCGGCTGGGCCAGCCAGTCGGGCGACCGCGGCAAGATCGTCAACATCGCCTCGATGCTCACCTTCCAGGGCGGCATTCGCGTGCCAAGCTATACCGCGTCGAAAAGCGGGGTCGGGGGGCTGACCAAACTGCTGGCCAACGAGTGGGCCGCAAAGGGCATCAACGTGAACGCTATCGCCCCGGGCTATATTGCGACCAACAATACGGCGGCGCTGCAGGCCGACGAGACCCGCAACCGCCAGATTATGGAGCGCATTCCCGAAGGTCGCTGGGGTGATCCTTCCGACATCGGCGGGGCGGCTGTGTTCCTTTCCAGCAGGGCGGCGGATTACGTTCAGGGACACATCCTTGCCGTCGACGGCGGGTGGCTGGCGCGATGAGCGGCGCAAACGACCCAAAGGCAGTCGTTTGTTTCGGCGAGTTGCTGCTGCGCCTCTCGCCGCCCGCTGGGACTCCGCTGGCGCGGACAGGGCGGCTCGATCTTGCGGTAGGCGGGGCAGAGGCCAATGTCGCCGTTGCCCTTGCAGGACTGGGCCTGCCTTCGCGAATGCTGACCGTGCTGCCGGACAATCCGCTAGGCCGCCGTGCCATCGCGGCAATGCGCGAAGGGGGTGTCGATACCCGCTATGTTCGGCTGGGTGGGGGGCGGCTCGGCCTGTATTTCTTTGAGCCCCCGTCCGGTCCTATTGGCGGCCGGGTGACCTACGACCGCGCAGGCACCGCTTTCGCCAATGCCGATGTGAGTGAACTGGATTTCGAAGGGGCCCTCGAGGGCGCGAGACTGTTGCATATGTCGGGTATCACTCCAGCGCTTGGTCCAGCGGGTGTGAGAATGGCTAAGGCCGCCGTGTCTGCCGCGCGCAAATCGGACATTCCAGTGTGCTTCGACGGCAATTACCGCGCCAATCTGTGGGACGCCTGGGAGAGCGACCCACGCGCGATCCTCACTGAACTCGTCGGCGAAGCGACAATCCTGATCGGCAACCATCGCGACATATCACTGCTCTTGGGCAAGAGTTTTTCGGGCGACGGACCAGACCGGCGGCGTTACGCAGCGGAGTCGGCGTTTGAAGCTTTCCCGCAACTGCGATTGATCGCCTCGACGGCGCGCCATGTCGACAGCGCGACCGCGCAGCGCCTGGCCGGGCGGGTC
>JBGSPZ010000311.1:0-4568 GCA_041738375.1 Parerythrobacter sp.
CCCACCCCCGACCCCTCCCCTCGGGGAGGGGGGATACTTAGGCAATTTCCAGATCGCGCGCCTTGACCGGCAGCACCTTCCCCCGCGCAGCCGCCCGCTTCGCCCCGGCCTTGATCTCCTTGTGCAGGTCGCGGACGTAGCTGTCGAAGTCGAGCTGGATCGTGTGCCGCCGCGCCTTGTAGTACTGGCCGGTGTGGTATGCCTCGTCCTTGACGATCACGCGATGCATCTCGTCCGGTGAGGGCGGGGCGTATTCGCCGGCCAGATAGGCCGCGACCAGCTTGCTCTGCTGCTCGGCAAAGTTGACCAGCGTCGGCAGCGGCTGGGCCAGGCCCATATAGAACAGGTCCGGCACCTCGGGCTTGAGGATGCGCTTGAACAGCGGCGGCGGGCGGTTGTCTTCATCGGCGGTGAAGGAAGGGTCGCTGAAGAAGGGAAAGCGGATGTCGTATCCGGTCGCCCAGACGATCGCGTCGAGCTCTTCGCGGGTGCCGTCGGTGAAGATCACCCCGTCACCGTCCAAACGCTCGATCGCGGGCTTCATTGTCAGGTCGCCCGATCCAGCGCGGACGAGGAATTCGCCGCTCACGGTGCCGTGGCTTTCGAACGGGCCGATCTCCGGCTCGGGCAGGCCGTAATCGCTCATCTTGCCGACCAGGTTCTTGACCATCCGCGCGCCGAGCCACTGGCGCACCGACTTGGGCATCCATGCCGGGGCCGGGTTCTTGTCGAGCGGTTGCCCGCGGAAGTACTTGGGGAAGATCCACACCCCGCGCCGGGTCGAGACGTACAGCTTGCTGGCGACGGTGCGCTGCGACAGCTCGCTGGCAATATCCATCGCGCTGTTGCCCATGCCGACCACCAGCACGCGCTTGCCCATGCAATCGACCGGCTCGGTCGGGCTGCGGTAATTGTGGCTGTGGATCTGCGGGCCGTCGAAGCTGCCTGGATAATCCGGAATGCGCGCCGCCCAGTGGTGACCGTTGGCGACCGCCAGCGCGTCATAATGCCGCGTCTCGCCGGTCGAGAGGGTAATGTTCCAACCGCCCTCGCTGCGCCGCTCTGCCTTCTCCACCCTTGTGTTGAAGGTGATGTGGCGGCGCAGGTCGAAATGGTCCACATAGTCGTGGAAGTACTGCAGCAACTGCTCGTGGCTGGGGTAATCTGGCCATGCGGCGGGCACCGGATAATCCTCGAACGCCAGTCGCCACTTCGAAGTGTCGATATGCAGGCTCTGGTAGCACGACGACATGCCGTTGGGGTTGTTGTAGTACCAGTTGCCGCCGATGTTGTCAGAAGCTTCGAAGATGTCGAACGGGATGCCGTAGTCCTGCAGCCGCTTGGCGGTGGTGAAACCGCTGCACCCCGCGCCAATGATGCAGACTTTCGGCAGTGCAGCTCCCGTCATTCGAGCAGCCCCATCATCCGTTCATAGGCGGCGGCGAAGTCTTCCTTGAAGTCCTGCACCACCTGCCTCGCGCCGCGTTGCTGCTTGACCATGCCGACGCCTTGGCCGACGAAATAGGTCGCCAATTCCTGCGCCGCGCGGTTGCCGCCCACGCTGGCCTTGTCGATCGCGCGCAGGGTCGGCTCGCTGAGCAGCATCATGAGCGGCATCGGCAGGGCGGGGATTTCCGCCTCCTCCCATTTCTGGTGCCATTCGCTGCGCAGCTGGCGGCTGTATTTGCCGGTGCGGTGCTTGGAGCGGATGGTGTCGCGGCTGGAGGCGGCGATCATCTTCTCGCGAAAGACTTCGGTCGTCTCCGCCTCACTGGTGGCGAGCCACACACTGCCGCACCACACGCCATCCGCACCCATCGCCATCATTCCGGCCATCTGCTTTCCGGTCATGATCCCGCCCGCCGCCAGAACCGGGATATCGGCCCCAGCTTCCTCGATCGCATCGAGCACTTCGGGGATCAGCACCACGGTCGAAACTTCGCCACAATGCCCGCCGCCTTCGCCGCCCTGCGCGACGATGATATCGACCCCGGCGGCGATCTGCTTCATCGCATGCTCCTTGGCCCCGACCAGCGCCGCGACCGGAATGCCGCGCTGCTTGCCAGCCTCGATCATCTCGGGCGGGGCTGTGCCCAGCGCATTGGCGATCAGCCGCACCGGGTGGTTGAATGCGACCTCCAGCAGTTCCTGCCCGAGCGAGGTATTGGGCCGCTGCTTGCCGCCCATCGGCTCGGCATTCTCCTCGGCGATGCCCGCCTCGCGCAGGATGGCGCGGGTGAAATCGCGATAGATTTGCGGGATCTGGGCGATGATCTGGTCGGCGGTGATGTCCATCTTCACCGCCTGCACTTCGGGGATCAGTACATCGACGCCGTAGGGCTTGCCGTCGACATGGTCATCGATCCAGGTGAGTTCCTGTTCGAGCTGGTCCGGGGTCGAGCTGACCGCGCCGACCACCCCGAACCCGCCCGCGCGGCTGACCGCGGCGACCACGTCGCGGCAATGCGAAAAGGCGAACAGCGGGAATTCACATCCCACCAGCTCGGTCATCCGGAACGGCATGTCTTGTCTCTCCCTCTATCGGGCGAGGGGGTGCCACAGGTGAGGGCGCCTCGCCAAGCCGGTTAATTCATGGTCGGCGCGAAGAGCTCTGCCTCATTCGCCGACGAGGAACAGGTTGACCGTCAGCCGCCCCTCGCGCGGATCGGCGGAAAGGCTTTCAGGCGCGGGGATCACGCCCGAATGGAGCAGCCTACCGGGGTAAAGGATCATCCGGTCGGGCTGCGCCTCGACCTCGCCGATCAGCTCGTAGCGTCCGCTGGAACCGTAGTAATATCCCGGCGGCGGCGAGCCGAATTTGCGATCATCGGCGGCAATCGCATCGAGATAGGCATCGACCCGGTCGTCGGTGATGATCTCGAAACCGGTGCGCTTCTGGCGGTAGAACGCCGTGCCCCCACTCTCCGGCCCGAGGAGGTAATGCATCACCCCGATCACCCGCCCGCTGCTCGCGCGGTCGTAATGCGGCAGGCGCTGGAGCGGGACGAGATCGCCGGGCGGCGTGGTGACCAGCGAAAAGCACGACAGGTCGCAGCTTACGCCGCGCGTTATGCCGAAAACCCGCTCGACCACCTGGATCAACAAGTTGCGGCGGACGTCGAGAAACTCCGGGCTGGTCCATGCGCGGATTCCGGGATAACCCGATCCGGGTTCCACGTATTGCGCGGCATATCCGGCCCGCTTCATCGCCTCGACGTCGCCGGTGAACCCGTCGATGATCACCAGCGGGCTGCCCTCCTTGCCGATTGTCTGGACCGAAACCCGGGGCGGGGGAGGCTGCGTCATGGGAGGCGGGATGGGGCAGCAGTGGGGCGAAGTCAAACGGCGCCACCGGTCGATGCAAGTCGCCCCCGGTCCCGCAGCGGGATCGGGGGCGCTTGTTCATGACCGCAAGGAGTTATTGCTTCAGCCTCCAATGCCGAAAAAGCTTGATGGGCAGCCTGCTGCTGCCGGCGCCCGAAGCGCGAAATCCGACGGATTCAGCTTGCCGCCCGGGATCGGCGCGGTCTTTTCGAGGGGCAGCGTCTTGCCTTCGAATGTAACCGCCGATCCGGAGATCGAAACGGGGCCGTTGAACACGGCGGTATGCGTCTGACCGCCGACTTCGACAACGAGGCAGACGTTCCTCACCGAGAGCCGACCGGGGTTGGCGATATTGACCACTGCCACCGGTTGCCTGAGCCGCGCGATGTAGGGTGCACCGGTTGGCGCGCTGCCGGTCTCGGCGGTCATGGTGTTGACCGTCTTGGGCTCTTCGCCCGGGGGCGCTGCGATGTCGGGTGTCTCTCGCGGCATGGGCACGGCGCCTGGGTCGGACGATGCGGGAGCATCTGCTGCGCGGTCTGTCGCAGGGGTTGCGGATGCGGCAGCCTCGGGCGCGTCGCTATCCTGCGGAGAGCAGGCCGCGATGGCAATTGCTGCCAGTGCGACGCAATGAACTTTGTATGGCATGGAGAATTGTCCTTCTCGGTAAATTCTACACGAGGGACTAATTATCCTTGGAGCAATAGATTCCGTCTATATTGCTGAATAGCGTGCCAAGATGAACTAAGCACATGATTGCAGCGTTTGGAGGAATTTTGGGTTCAACTTCGGTCCATTCATCTGCGGCTGGAACATTTAAGCGAGAACGGCGTTCTTCCGGTCGCTTTCAGCCGTTCGTCAAACTATTGTTGCCAGCAACTGGGTGTTCGAGCCGATTAGGGATCGCGCCGCATCCCATCCGCCATGCAGCCAAGCCTGCCGCGTGTCCTCGCGGTCGGGCAGGACGACCGGTATCGTCCTGCACCCCAACTCTCCCGGCACGCCATGCGCCTCGACCGTCAGCACCGCGAAGCCCGGCACCTCGTCGTCCTTCCACACCCCTGCCATAGCGAAGATCGGCTGGTCGGCGGGCGCGAACCCGTGCCGGAGGCGGCGGCCCTCGTAGTCCGTCCCGCTACCCCATTCCATGAAGGCGGTGGCGGGGACGAGGCAGCGGAACTCGCTGTTGCGCAAAGTGCCGATCCAGAACGGGCTGTCGGGATTGCGCACCGTCGCCACCAGCC
>JBGSPZ010000318.1:0-3940 GCA_041738375.1 Parerythrobacter sp.
GCGCCTGCGGGGGCCGCGGCAAAGGCCGCCCCCCGCCCCCGACGATCGCTGCGGTGCCCAACGCACCGACTGCTGCCAGAACTTGCCTGCGAGAAGTCATGGTAATCTCCTTCGTTCGACTAAGGGTTGGTAGAATTCGTCTGGCCCTCGGCGGGCCAATCGGGTTCCGGCTCGAAACGGGTCTTCCACAGCGAATAGAACACCCCCGCTGCGATCAGCGCCGCGGTCACGCCGAGGCTGATCCACGCGGGGAACTTGTCCCCGCCGAGCAGGAAGTCGCTCACGAAGATCTTCGAGCCGATGAACACCAGCACCGCTGCCAGTGCATATTTGAGGTAATGGAAGCGGTGGACCATCGCCGCGAGCGCGAAGTACAGCGCGCGCAAGCCGAGGATCGCGAAGATATTGCTGGTGTAGACGATGAAGGTGTCGGTGGTGATGGCGAAGATCGCCGGCACGCTGTCCACCGCGAAGACGAGGTCGGCGAGGTTGATCACCACCAGCGCGAGGAACAGCGGGGTCGCCGCGCGCACCAGCTTGCCGGTCTTCTCATCCGGCACCTTCACGAAGAACTTCTGCGCGTGGAGCTCGGGCGTCACCCGCATATGGCGGCTGATCCACTTGACCACCGGGTTGTTGCCGACGTCCATCTGCTGGTCCCCGGCGAAGAACATCTTGATGCCGGTGAACACGAGGAACGCGGCGAAGATGTAAAGCATCCAGTAGGCCTCGGCGAGCAGCGCCGCGCCGCCGGCGATCATCAGGCCGCGCAGCACGATCACCGCCATGATGCCCCACAGCAGCGCGCGGTACTGGTATTTCGCGGGGATCGCGAAATAGGTGAAAATCAGGCTGATGACGAAGACATTGTCGATCGACAGCGCCTTCTCAATGAAGAAGCCGGTGAAATAGGCCATGCCGGATTCGGCGCCGCGCTCGAACCACACCCAGACACCGAAGAGGAGCGCAACCGAGATGTAGAACACCGACAGCTTGAGACTTTCGGCGATACCGAGTTCGCGGTCTTCCTTGTGGAGCGCACCGAGGTCGAATGCGGTCAGCGCAATGACGATTGTGAGGAAGGCGGCCCAGAACCACACCGGGGTTCCGAGCCAGTCGACAAACAGGAATTCCATCAGGTGTTACCCCTCTAGATGGTTTTTTTGCGATGTATGAAAGGCGAGCGGATCAGGCCGCTTGCGGTGCACCCAGCAGCCGGCGCAGTGCCTGCTTCACCCGGTGCTCCTTGTGCGCGAGGCGCGACAGCGCCTGAACGTCGGGCCGCCGCTTGCGCAACTCGAGCCGGATGCGCTCGTCGATCCGCTGGTGGATCTGGGTCAGTCTGAAAAATCGGGCCTTCATCGTTGTCTCCGTGATCGAAGCTTGTGTCGATCGAACAACCGAAGGCGCTGAGGGGGAATGGGAGGGGATTGGCCCGTCAGTCGCGCATCGGCTGTCCGATGCGGTCCGACATCACAGGCATCCGAAGACTGCCTGCCAGAGGGGCCCGGTCCGCAACACCTTCAATAGGCGAGGCGGATAAAGGTTCCAAGGGGGTGCGAAAAAATTTTTGCGCCGGGCGGAAAAGTCAGCTCGCGGCGAGCGCCGGGGCCCGCTTTTGCATCAGGTCGTAGGCCTTGTCGTACCACTCGCTGCCCGGATAGTTCGCACCCAGCACGGCGGCGTACTTCTGCGCCTCTTCCGGGATGCCCAGCGCGAGGTTGGATTCGACCAGCCGGTAGAGCGCCTCGGGCGCGTGGCTGGTGGTCTGGTAGGTATCGACCACGTTCTGGAACCGCAGCTGCGCGGCAAGCCAGCGGCCCGAGCGCTGGTAGAAACGGCCGATCTCCATTTCCTTGCCCGCGAGGTGATCGTTGACGAGGTCAAGCTTGAGCCGCGCGTCGGCGGCATATTCGCTCTGCGGGAAGCGGCGGTTGACCTCGGTCAGCGCGGCGCGTGCCTGGTCGGTGATCTTCTGGTCGCGGGTGACGTCGCTGATCTGTTCGTAATAGCTCAGCGCAATAAGGTAATAGGCGTAAGGTGCATCCTTGTTGCCCGGGTGGATCGACAGGAAGCGCTGCGCGCTCTGGATCGACTTGTTGTAATCGCGTGCGACGTAATAGCTGAAGGCGCTCATCAGCTGGGCGCGGCGGGCCCAGGGCGAATAGGGATGCTGACGCTCGGTCTCGTCGAACAGCGCGGCCGCGAGCGGGGCATTGCCGGTATCGAGCCGCCGCTTGGCTTCAAAATAGAGCGATTCCACGTCGCGCGCGACATAGGCGGTGTCTTGCGGTCCGTCGCTGCCGCCGGCGCAGGCCGACAGCAGGAGGGTCGAAGCGCAGCCGATGCTGAGCAGGGCGGCCTTGGGCGAAACGCGCGGGAGACTGATCATGGACCGAGCCTATAACCGCGCCCTCGCTGAACGCCAAGTGAAGTTGCGGCGGAATGTGTGGGCGGCGCGCAGGCGTGCAGTCAGTTGGGACCGAGCGGATTGTCGTCCAGCGGTACGGTGCGGCGCTGCGCGGATATCCTGGGCGTGTCCCATTGCAGGTGATGCGTATCCAGCAGCACCAGATTGTTGGAGCGGATGATTTCCGCATGGGTGGTGTAGCCGAGCAACTGTTCGGCCGGGATATCGGGGTTGTTGATCAACACCCGGGTCTCTTCCGAGGTGAAGTCGCTCAGGCCGCGCGCGCGCTCCACACCCGCACCATCGTAGATATGCAGCACGTCGCCGCGCGAGTAGTCGCCCGCCATCGAGACGACATCGGCGCGGCGGACGGGATCGTCCCCGCCCAGTCTCGCACAAGCCTCGTCGGTGACGACCAGATGGCCGGCCATCTGCAACCGGTCGGCCAGCCAGCTGTCCCACACCGACATCGGATTGGGGTTCGGCAGGCAGCGGGTGCAGCGCCGTTCGCCCGAGAGCAGGCTCGACACCGGGGCATCGACGTCCCCTTCTCCGATCCAGGTGGTGCAGCCGGAATTCTGCGCCATGTTGGCTGCCTGGAGCTTGGTGAGCATGCCGCCGGTGCCGAGCGTGCTGGTCCCGGTGGTGGCAGCCAGGTACTCGCTGACATCCTGCACCTCTTCCACCAGCCGCGCATCGGAGTCGGCGGGATCGCGGTCGAACAGACCCTCCACACCGGTGAGAATGACGAAATGCTCCGCCTGCACCATCTGCGCTATCTTGGCCGCCAGGCGATCGTTGTCGCCGACCCGGATTTCCTCGGTGGTGATCGTGTCGTTTTCGTTCACGATCGGGATGATGCGGCTTTCGAGCAGGCGATGGACGGTGTTCTTGGTGTTCAGGAACCGGCGGTGATCCTCGAAATCGCCTAGCGTCAGCAGGATCTGCGCGATTTCGAAGCCGAACTCATAGCCGACCTGCTTGTAGGCGTTGAGCAGCAGCGGCATCCCGCAGGCTGCGGCGGCCTGCTTGTCGGTGAGCCCGGCTTCCGCCGGATCGCAGCCGACGATCCGCATACCCAGCGCAACCGAACCGCTAGAGCACAGGATCACCTGGTAACCCTCCGACCGCAGCCGCGCGACATCTTCCATGAGTCGCTGGAGAAATCCGAAACGGGGGGTGAGAAGCTGGGTGTTGGCAAGGAGGGCAGAGCCGATTTTGACGACGATACGCTTTGGTTTCGTGTTCGACTGGGTCAATGGTCTGCCTTGTATCTGCTGGAAAATCTGGGGTTTTGCGGAAACATTAGCCCGCGCGCCCGTTGCATCAATGAACAAGGCAATCGCGCGGTTCCGAGAAAGTCGGGGCCAGGCGCGGTCTTGGCGCGTGACTTGCGCGCTCGCTGCGAAGCGACAAATGCGCTACAGAAGGGAAATCATGAACGACCAGACGCTCGACCCGACGATCCATATCCAGCAACTCGGTGCCCGCGCCCGCGCTGCGACGCGCGGCCTGATGGCGGCCGATACG
>JBGSPZ010000320.1:0-2383 GCA_041738375.1 Parerythrobacter sp.
GGCGGAAATCGGCGCCAGCGTTTCGACCAGCAGCTCGCCCAGCGCGGGCTTGAACGCCCCGAAGCCCTGACCCCCGAACTCAGCCAGCACATCGGCCACCGGCCTGCTGGCCATGGCACCGTAGATCGACACGAGGTTGAGCGCCTCGGGCCGCCCCGCCAGCCCTTCGGCCTCGGACGGCAGCGGCTCGGGGTCGGTCTTCGCCTTGCGGATCTTCTGCATGATCGCGTCTGCATCGTCGGCGAGATTGATCCGGCTCATTTCCGACGGGTCGGACTTGCTCATCTTGGCCGAGCCGTCACGCAGCGACATGATCCGTGCGGCTTCGGGCGGGATGAACGGCTCGGGCAGGGTGAACACCGGCGCGTCTTCGGGCGCGAAATCGTTGTTGAACTTCTGCGCTATGTCGCGCGCCAGCTCGAGATGCTGCTTCTGGTCCTCGCCCACCGGGACATGCGTCGCCTGATACAGCAGCACGTCGGCCGCCTGCAGCACCGGATAGGCGAACAGCGCGATCGACTGCCCCTCGCGGTTCTTGCCCGCCTTGTCCTTCCACTGCGTCATCCGGTTCAGCCAGCCCATCCGCGCGGTGCCGTTGAGCAGCCATTGCAGTTCGGCATGGGCGGGCACCTGCGCCTGGTTGAACAGCACGCTGCGCGCCGGGTCGATCCCGCAGGCAACCAGCGCAGCGGCCATCTCGAGCGTCGCCGATTTCAGCTCCGCCGGATCGTGCGGCATCGAGATCGCGTGGAGATCGGCGAGGAAGAACAGGCACTGCGAGTCCGCCTCCATCTCGTCCTGCATCCGCACCCAGTTGCGGATCGCCCCGAGGTAATTGCCGAGGTGGAGATTGCCCGTTGGCTGGATACCGGAAACGACACGCATGGGATTGGCAGCTCGCTTATTCGGAGAGATTGGGTGGGCCGGTGTCTTCGGACACCGGGCGCTTGCGCCGTAGCTGGCCGAGCAGGTCCTTGTCGAGGGCGCCGACGAGGTAGGCCACGCCGAAGAACACCCCTGCCCCTGCTACCACGATGGCTGAGAGGGACCAGATACGGTCGAACGCCTGCCCGCGCCAGAACGGCTCCAGCGCCGGGGTGAGCCACCACAGCAGCGCGCCCATCGCGGCGGTCGCGACGATCTGGCGCGCGATCTTGCCCGCGAGCTTGCCCGAAAAATGGAACCAGCCGCGCACCTGCAGGATGATGTAGAGCGTGGCGACATTGAGTGTCGCGGTGATCGCGGTAGCCGCCGCTAACCCGGCGATGCCATAACGCGGTACGACGTAGAAGTTGAGCGCGATGTTCACCGACAGCGCACCGGCCGCGACCAGCACCGGCGTGCGCGTGTCCTCGCGGCTGAAGAAGGCCGGTTGGAACACCTTGATCAGCACATAGGCAGGTAGACCGCAAACCAGCGCGATCACGATATCGCCCATGATGGCGGTGTCCTGTGCCGTCATCTTGCCGCCCTGGAAGATTCCGGCGGTGAAAGCTTCGGCGCAGATCGACAGCGCAACCGCGCAGGGCAGGCACAGCAGCATCGCGATCTCGACCGCGTTCGATTGCAGCCGCTGCGCCTCGGACCTGTTGTCGGCCTGGATGTGCCGCGCCAGCATCGGCAGGATCGCCGTGCCCAGCGCGATGCCGAACACCCCCAGCGGCATCTGGTTGAGCCGGTCGGCCAACTTGAGCAGGGTAAGCGAGCCTTGCGGCAGGCTGGTCGCAAAGAAGGTGTCGACCAGCTGGCTGATCTGGTAGATGCCTGCGCCGAAGGTTGCCGGCAGCATCAGCATCAGCAGGCGCTTCACCTCGGGGGTGAACTTCGGGAACTTGACCCGCAGATGCACTCCGGCGCGCCGCGTGGCCCAGCCCATGTAGACCAGCTGCGCTACCCCGGCGAGCGCGAGCGAAATCGCCAGCGCACAGGCAACGATCGTATCGTCGTCACTGCTGCCGCGCAGGTACCAGCCGGTCACGATCCCGCCGATCATCACGATATTGAGCAACACCGGCACGAAGGCACCTGGCGCAAATCTCGACCGCGCGTTGAGCAGGCCCGACAGCATCGCCACCAGGCTGACCAGCGCGAGATAGGGGAAGGTCACCCGGCTGAGAACGACGGCGAGTTCGAACTTGCCGGGCACGCTCTGGTACTCGCGCGCCAGCAGCCATACGATGCCCGGCATCGCGATCATGCACAGCGCCGAAAAGCCGAGCAGCACCCAGACGAAGACCGACAGCACATCGCCCGCGAATTCGTCCGCTGCCTCCTCGCCGCCCTTGTGGATGCCGTCGTCCTCGGCATGCAACCGGCGGGTATACATCGGCACGAAGGCGACGCTGAACGCGCCCTCGGCGAACAGGCGGCGAAAGGTGTTCGG
>JBGSPZ010000325.1:0-21603 GCA_041738375.1 Parerythrobacter sp.
CCGCCCGCGCCGTTCCGGCTCGCGATCGAGTTTCCACGACTGGTTGCACGGCAGGTCGACCTGCAGAGCCGTTTCGAGTTCCGCGATACGCGCCAGTTCGCTGGCCGTAGGCGGGCGGATATCGGGCGGCAAATCCCGCGCGGCGAGTTCGACCGGGGTCATGATAGCGCGCGGAACCTCCGCCTGCGCAGGGCCGAGCGGCAAGACCGCCAGAATCAGGCCCAACGTCGCCGCAAGAAGCCCCCGCTCCATGACTTCCGAAATACGGGCTTGCGTCCGCGCGGTAAATCGGATTGTTCACCCGCATTGCAGCATGGGGGCGCGAGGCATGATCCGCAGACTTTCGGCCGAGGCGATCGGCAGCTTCTTCCTGTTCGCCTGCGTCGTCGGATCGGGGATCATGGCGGAAAGCCTGGCGGGCGGGAACGTCGCGATCGCGCTGCTCGGCAATACGGTGGCGACGGGCGCGATCCTGGTGGTGCTGATCGCGATGCTCGGCCCGGTGTCGGGCGCGCATTTCAATCCGGCGGTGACGCTCGCCTTCCTGATCCGGCGCGAGATCGGCGCAGGCGAGGCGGCGCTGTTCGTCGCCGTCCAGATCGCCGCGGGGATCCTCGGCGTATGGGCGGCGCACTTGATGTTCGACCTTCCGGTGTGGCAGTTCTCGGTCAAGCCGCGCACCGGAACCGGCCAGTGGCTGGGCGAAGGGATCGCGACCTTCGGGCTGGTGCTGACCATCCTTGGCACGATCCGCACCGCCAGAGCGTGGGTGCCCGCCAGCGTCGGGCTCTACATCACCGCCGCCTACTGGTTCACCTCCTCGACCAGCTTCGCCAACCCGGCGATCACCGTTGGGCGCAGCCTGACCGACACCTTCTCCGGCATCGCGCCGGGCAACGTGCTCGCCTTCGTCGCAGCGCAACTGGCGGGCGCGGTGCTGGCGGTCGGGGTCGCGCGGTTTGTGTGGGGTGGGGGCGAAGCGGCAGGCTGAGCCGGAGCTACTCCGATGCGTCGAGCCAGTCGGCCTCTTCGCTGCTGCGTTTTCCCAGATTTCGCTCGGACCTATGAAGTTGCATTTTTCTGAACTTGGAAAGTTAGCCTGGTTACACCCAAATTCGAGAAATGCATCCGAAATGGGTGAAATTTGGCTGCTTCTATGGTCGTGAGGATGCCGCTCGGTCAGCTATGTCCCTCGAATGCCTCCGATCACTAACGAGTTATGGTTAACTCGCAATTGGTTAGATTTGTAAATTGATCTTGTATGTGATGTAAGTAGTCCTCTCTAATTGGTATTGCGGTTGGTGGAGGCACCGAAATATTTGATGGGGCAGGATCGATTACGCCAATTGGATCAATTACTCGACGATCTACGGCAGGTTGCACGCCGAATCGAGAGTGACGAATCAAATGTGGGCAACGAAGCATCATCTGCGTTCGATTTCTCAGGTGAGCCTTCAACAATTGATGACAGTCTTGACTTTGCGAGCGGCCCTATCCGCTCGCGCCGACCTTCGCTTCCTGATCCCCGTCTGGTCCGCAAAGTCTTGCACCAACGTCGCCTTCGCGACCAATACTTCGGCAATGAACTTTTTGCCGATCCTGCCTGGGACATGCTCCTCGATCTCACGGCTGCGCGTTCCGAGCATGTCCGAGTGTCGGTCAGTTCGCTGGCGATTGCTTCGGCGGTACCGCCGACGACCGCACTTAGGTGGATCTCCGAGATGGTCGAACGCGGGATTCTGGTTCGTGTTCAGGACGAAATGGACAAGCGGCGGGTCTTTGTCGAGCTGTCGGAAGGTGCTGCCAAGGCTATGGCTCAGTATTTCGCCGAGATCGGGCGACAGCCCTTGTTCGGCTGAGCTGATGCCCGGACAAGCGACAGCGGCAAATTTGATTTTGCCGTACCCGCTCTAACTGGACGGATTGATTCTTCCTGCAATCGACGTAGCATCTGCCGTATGCGGTCGCTGCGCATCCTTGTTGCTTCATTGCTCGCCACGGTGCTGGCGGGGCAAGGGGTGGCGCGGGCCTGCACGATAACGATGCCGATGGAGGTGGAGGCCGACCTGCGCAGCGAATGCCGTGAGGTGCTCTCGAGGAAGGCGCACACGCTCTGGCGGTTGCAGGAGCGCGAGTTGACCTACGAGGATATCGCGCCGGTCGCCTACAGCTTCGCGCAGGGCAAGAACCGCTGCCCGCAGAACCGCGAGCTGGCGTTCGAACTCTATGATGCGGCGGCAGGACCGCTGCTGGTGCTGCTCGATGGCTGGCGGCTGCGCGAACTGCATGAGGCAGCGCAGAATGCGCAGACCGCCGACCTGCAGCGCAAGCGCGCCATCGCCTTCCGCAACTGGCTGGTCAACGACACCTTCCGGCAAGGCTTCATGTGCAGCGAGGGCTATTACGAGGACCGCCTGCCCGACGGCTGGAGCGAGGCGGAGACGCGTGCCGAATTCCTCCGTCCGGCCAACTGGGATCGCGCGCTCAAGACGCTGGGACAGAACCCGGCGCGCGACCGGATGATCGTGGATGCGGTGAAGGATCGCACATCGCCCTATTACAGTCCGCCCGATGCGCTGTCCTACGGCATGCAGATCCGCGACCCGGCGCTGCGTCTGTCGGTCGCGCGGATGGTGGCCGATGCGGCGCACGGCCCGCCGGACTACGATGCTGCCGCGAAGCTGCTCGACTGGTATTCGCCCCATATCGCGAACGGTCTCGATGCTGCCGCGAACAGTGAAGCGGCTGACATCTGGCGGCGGATAGCGCAGAGCAGGCTGGCGAGCGGGGACGCGGCGGTGCGGGCGCGGGCGGAGGCTATATTGGCGACCGGCGATCCCCAGGCCTTTCCCGCCATCGACCGCATGGCGCTGGTCCCGGCGGGAGCGGAACTGACTTCGCTCGGCTGGCAGGAAGTGGCCCGCGATGCGAAGGCCGCCGCGATGGCGTCGGCCTTGGCGAGGAACTACCCCTCTCGCGCCTTGCGCAGCGAGGAGGCGGGTGTGGTCGAAGTCGGCGCACTGTTCGATCCTTCGGGTGCCTATGCCGGGATGCGTGTCCTGCGCTCTGCCGGCGAAACCCTCGACCGGGCGACGACGACGGCGTTCGAACGCTACTGGCGGCCCAGGATCAAGGATGTGGCTCTGGAACCCGCGGCAAGCTGGCGGCTAATCGAACTCCCCCCGATCGAATGGCGCATCGGCGCGGCCTCGGAACAATATGTCGAAACAGGCGAATTCCGCGACGGGCGGTTCGTGGTGGAGGTGAGCGCGAGGGTGCGGCCGAGTTTCGATTATGTGGTGCCTTGAGGGGGTAGTGCGGGCCGTGCCAGCCTATTGATTGAAACGAGGGAGCCAATGGCGTCCGGACGTACGATCGAGACTGCGGCCTTCATATGTCGTGCGCTTCCAGCACATTCGCGATTGCCCGCGAAATGGGAAGCCCGGTTGCAACTTCCAGCCAGAGCCATTGACCCATCGGATTTACTTCGAGGAAGTAATCGGTTCCATCGGTTCCGCGAATGAAATCATACGCACCATAGACCAGCCCCAGATCGCTATGCATGCGTAGAATGGCCACTTCGAGATCGAGGCCCAGCGTCATGGCTTCGAAGCGATTTCCGATCGAGCTGCGCCGCCAGTCGACCATTGTGCTGTCCGGCTTGAGGATACGCACGGCAAAGAGTTCATCCCCCACCACAGTGACCCGAAACTCGCAATCGGACGCGATGAACTGCTGGTAGAGGGAGGGGCACGCCGCGATCTCTCCCGCGAGACCGCTCACCCGGTCTGCGTCGAGTAAGGTAGCAAACTTTACCCGTCCGCCCGGCGCCATATACGGCCCGAGCGATTTATGGATGCAGCGCCCGTCGGCTTGTGTTGCGGCGAATTCAATGACCGCATTGGGGTTGTTGGTGCAAATCGTGTCGGGGAATACGAGCCCTACGGAGTTGGCGACATCCAGTTGGTGGAGCTTGTCCGAAGCCTGCAGATCAGATTCGGCCGGGTTGAGGTAGAAGCTATCCGGTGATGCAGTGTCGAGATAGGCGAGAACCCGCCGCCATTCGCCCATCGCGAACATGCGATCGTAGTAGTCGGCGAGCCCGTCATAGTCGCGCAGGAGGTGCGGTTTTGTCCGGCGCCAGATAGCCGAAAACTCCGGCGGGGCGTGGCTGCCGGATCGCGTGTCGGCTTGCCAGGCAAGGCTGATGCGACCGGAGCTGTATATGTCGAAGATCTGGAACCGATGGCTTCCGCGCTTCAGGTGGTCGCAGACTGCTAAGATGTGGGGATCGTCAACCGAGCCGAAAACGCCAATCGCCATAACGGAGTGTGGGTCGGCCTTCGACGATTGCGCCTAAAGTTCCTTGTCGGCGTCGACTCCGCCATCGGGAATCTGCCCGACCATCGTCGTATAGGTCGAGGGGAAGGTCGTATCGCCGAGTGACGTGACATCCATCGGTTCGACGGCATCCGATTCACTGGACGAAAGAGGTGTGAACGCCATATTGGAAATATCGGCGCCCTCTTCGATCTCGAAAGTAATCTGTACCTTCTTGCCTGACATGTGTCCCTCCTGCTCTGCATTACGCTATACATAGGATAATGAACTGACTGTCAATCGGATGTTGAGCGGAGGAATTGCGGGAAAATAATTGCCTGCGGACACACAATTCCTGTGGTTTCGATACTTTAGCACTCAAATCCGCCAACCGCACCTTCGCCGGTCTCGTGCGGGCCGCACGTCATCTTCCTGCACGCGGTTGGGCTGCTAGCTTCCACCGGCACTTTGACAACCGAATCCTCCCACTCACCCCGCACCGCATGTAACTTTATTTGCCATGCGCGCAGTAGGGTTTTGGTGTCGCCTTGGTGTCGTTTCTCAGCCATCACATACGACCTTCTCGGCCGGCAGACGCTGCGGGAGGAATAGACCAGAACCACCAAGGCGGCGTCCAGCCGGGCGCGCTCGATGCATCCTATTCCGCGGCCGTGCAGGAACGGCTAAGGGCGTCTGTCCCAAGCCTGCCATTGCAAGAGATTTTCCATGTCGGCCAGTTTCGAGGTCGTGATCGGCAAGAAGTCCATCCCTCTGGACCCTACCTGGCTGCAAGGACGCGCCGGCGAGTATGCCGGCGTGGCGCTCGATATCGGCACGGGAGACGGCCGTTTCGTCATTGCCGCCGCCCGCGAACGACCGGACTGGCTGTGGATCGGCCTCGATCCGGTGAAGGAGAATATGGCGAAATCCGCGCGTGTCGCGCAAAGCAGCGTCAAACGCGGCGGCGTTCCCAATGCCATCTTCATCCGCGCGGCCGCCGAAAGCCTGCCGGGACCACTTGCAGATCTGGCCGACTGCATAACCATCAACTATCCTTGGGGTTCGCTGTTGAAGATCGTCGCCATGCCCGTGAAGGCGCACCTCGAACGGATCAGAGAGTGCGGCAAACCCAATGCGGACGTGGAAATATACCTGAACTACAGCACCTTCGAAGATCCGCAGTATCTGGAAAGGCTCGGATTTCCCGTGTCTACGGATCCGGCCAATGATCCGGAACTGCTTCAAACCTATGTCGATGCCGGGTTTGCATTGCCCCGGCTCGAGGTCTTCAAGGGTGACCCGCCGTTCAAAAGCCAGTGGGGACGCCAATTGGTACGCGGAGCGGATCGCCAATCGCTCCACATGTCGACCCGCATCAAATAGCAGCATGTGACAGCATCTTGAAGCGATGCTTTGTCATCACCTCCCGAGATCGTGGTCAACGCTACCTGTGCTGTCTGCGAAACTCATAGAGCGCCAGCGATGTCGCCGTCGCCGCATTGAAGCTGTATGGCACGCCGTACATCGGAATCTCGACCACATCGTCAAGTATATCCAGCAGCGCTTCGCTGATGCCCGTGCGCTCGTTGCCGATCACGATGACCGACTTCCGCGGATATCTGTATTCGTGCAAGGATACAGAGTTGGTGGTCTGTTCGAGACCGATGAGCCGATACCCTTCCTTGCGAAGTTGCAGCAGCACCGGTTCGAGCGATCGCCGTCTTTCGACCTCGATGGTCTGAGCGCCGTCTCGGGCAATCCTCTTCTCGATCGACGCCTGTCCCTCCACAATGACCCGCCGCAGACCGCAGCAGCTCGCCGTGCGCAGGATCGATGAAAAGTTGGCGTTGGTGCGCATTTGCATACATGCGACGACGAGTTCGGCATCCGATGTCGGCGTGAGTACCGGCTTGTGACGAAGCTGCCTGAACTTGTCCGGATCACCCGATTCCATTTGATCTCGACCTTGGTGCAAAGTTATGATCTTTCGATAGCATCAGACCAGCGGGTTCTGGAGACTTTCTGTCAACCGGGAAAGGCCGTTTCATGGCTTTGCCTGGGAGAGCATGGCCTTTGTGGCGCATGCGGTGTTGCATTCGAGGATGCGCAAGCCGACATCACCATCTGCGGTGATCCGAAAGGGGTAGATTGTCCACGAGTGCCGAACCTCTCAGCGTCCTGTTGTGCGCACAAGGGCACGCGAACATCAAGGCCACTCACAAGCGCACGTTTGAAATCGTCCCCGAGCCCGATCTTTCCGAGTCCGGCACTTGTATCATCGGGGTTGGTGCCAACTGCGACCGGGAGGCTTTGCTGCGCCTGCGCGGCGAAGTGCGCATCGAGTTGGCCTGTGGCGGCTGCCACGATGTCGTACACGCGCGGGTCAATCCGTTCTACATTGTCTCGGACCCCCTGATCATACGCACCAATCCGCAGGCCCAGCACAGGAGCCTGTGCATCGCTGCCGACAAGGGTTCCGCTTCGCTGGATCGCCGCCTTGTCGCCGCCCTTGGTAGCCCCGATGCAAAACTGGATATCACCATAAGTGAAATCGGCGGAGACCGTCCCGGAGCGCTGTTCATGGTTGGCATGCCGATTGGCAACCCGTCGGATCTTTCACCCCGCGCCGCCGCAACTCTCGCAAGTGCCGATCTGATCCTGGCGGAAGACATGCGCTTTGCATCGAGTATCCTCGGCGATGTTCGTGGCAGGATGGTCTCGTTCCACTCGCATAACCAAGCGGAAAGGACGGAGGAGGCGCTGGCTGCCTTGGGTGAGGGAAGCCGGGTCGCCCTGATGTCTCGGGCCGGAATGCCGTTGCTCTCCGATCCGGAACATCCGCTGCTATGTGCGGCGATCCAAAGCAATTTTGCGATAGCTGTGGTGCCCGGACCGAGTTCCGCCAGCGCAGCGCTTTCGATCGCGGGGCTTCCAACGACCGACGTGCGCATTTCGGGCTTTTTGCCGGCCAAGGCCACTGCGCGCGGACATGCCCTTCAGAAGCTGCGTTTTGCCGAGCACACGACCGCTGTGTTCGAAGTGCCTCATCGGCTCAGAGAGACGCTCGGCGACATTGCGCGCCTGCTGGGTCAGCGCAAATTGGCACTTTGCCGAAATCTGACAGGTCCGGGTGAAACGGTCCTTCGCGGTCCGGCCGAAGAGATTCTCGATGAGGTAGCGAAGTGGCCAACGATCAGCGGAGAGCTCATCATTGTCATCGCGCCAGTTGGTTCGATCGAGAACACAGATCTACGCGATGATTTGATGCAAATGGCTGCCAGCTTGTTGGCCAATGGAGTGCCGACCAAAACGATTGCCAACGCTCTATCAGCGGCCAATGGTTCCAAATCGCGCGACATGTTTCAAGCGGTGCTGGCCCTCAAACACGCGCTGGGCACCGATCACAGCGATGGATTCGATTGACCGAGGAGGCGCGGATCAGGCGCGGCCGATGCTGTGGTAAGTGAAGCCAACCGCGCGGACGTCGTCCGGATGGTAGATGTTCCTGAGGTCGACCAGCACGGGTGCCTTCGCCAGTTCCTTGACCCGCGTGAGGTCGAGTGCGCGGAAAGCGTCCCATTCGGTGACGATAGCCACGGCGTCGGCGCCTTCGATCGCGGCGTAGGGGCTGTCGCACATCGCAACTTCGGGCATGATCGGGCGTGCCTGCTCCATTCCTTCCGGGTCGTAGGCGGCGACCGCAACCCCTGCGTCGGCCAGCGTCTGCGCGATGGCGATCGCCGGGCTGTCGCGCATGTCGTCGGTGTTGGGCTTGAAGGTCAGGCCGAGCAGGGCGACCTTCTTGCCCCGCGCTGCGTCTGGCCCGCCGAGTGCCTCGATCACCTTGCGGCCCATCGCGCGTTTGCGGCTGTCGTTGGTCTTGACCACCGCCTCGACGATGCGCACCGGGCTGTCGTAATCCTCGGCGGTCTTGAGCAGCGCCAGTGTGTCCTTCGGGAAGCAGCTGCCGCCATATCCCGGCCCCGCATGGAGGAACTTCGATCCGATGCGCCCGTCCATGCCGATGCCGCGGCTGACATCCTGCACATCGGCGCCGACCTTTTCGCACAGGTCGGCCATCTCGTTGATGAAGGTGATTTTGGTGGCGAGGAAGGCGTTGGCGGCGTATTTGATGAGCTCGCTCGACCGGCGGCTGGTGAACAGGATGGGCGACTCGTTGAGGAACAGCGGGCGATAGACCTCGCGCATGATATCACGGCCGAACTCGTCCTCTGCGCCGATCACGATCCGGTCGGGCCGCTTGAAATCGCCGATCGCCGCGCCTTCGCGCAGGAACTCGGGATTGGAGACGACGGCGAAGCGGTGCGCGGTACCACTGTCGGCGATGATCCGTTCGACCTCGTCCCCGGTGCCGACCGGGACGGTCGACTTGGTGACGATGACCGCGTCGCCCGCCAGATGTTCGCCCACTTCCTTCGCCACGGCATGGACAAAAGAGAGGTCCGCATGGCCATCGCCCCGGCGGCTCGGCGTGCCGACCGCGATGAAGATGGCCTGGGCACCCATGATCCCCTCCGCCAGGTCGGTGGTGAAGCTGAGGCGACCGGCCCTGACGTTGCTCTCGACCAGCGCGTCGAGCCCCGGCTCGTAGATTGGCATCACGCCCGCATGCAGCGCGTCGATCTTCGACTGGTCCTTGTCGATGCAGACGACGTCATGGCCGAAATCGGCGAAGCACGCGCCCGAGACGAGGCCGACATAGCCCGAGCCGACCATTGCAATCTTCATAGCTCGCTACCCCTGTGACTAATCACCAGCTTGCCCGTCTTGGCCTTCTCGACCGCCTGGATGTAACGACGCTCGTCACCCTGCAGCACCAATGCGGTGAGCTTGCCGAAGCGATAGGCGCCGGTATCGATGCCGATGCGGTTCTTGCGTTCGTCGATTTCCTCGAAAATCGTGTGCCCATGTACCACGATATGCGAATGCGGCGCACGATGGCGCAGGAATGGTTCGCGGATCCACCGCATGTCGCGCGGCTTCTGTTCCGCGAGCGGCCGCTCCGGATCGATCCCCGCATGGACGAACAGGTAATCGCCGATCGCGATCATGTCTTCGAAGCTGGCCAGAAACCGCAAATCCTTTTCCGGCACTGCCCGCTGCATCAACGCCTGCAATTCCGCTATCGACGCGCGGTTGAAGTCCTTGCGGCTGATCCCGTAGCTGAGCAGCGTTTCGCGGCCACCATGACGCAGGAAATGCCGCATCACCTCGGCGCTGTCGAAGGCTTCGAGGAACATCTCCTCGTGATTGCCCGCGAGGCACCGGATGCTTCGCCGCTTTGCCCAGTGACGTGCCCGCTTGACCACGCCCGCGCTGTCCGGCCCGCGATCGACCAGATCGCCGAGAAGGACGACGGTGGTGTTGGCCGCAACCGATTCGGCATCGTCCTTCTCGATGGCCTCGATCAGGCGCTCGAACAGGTCGAGACGCCCGTGAATGTCGCCGATCACATAGACGCGCTCGCCGTCCGGCACGCGGGGCCGGCTTTTCGCACCCTTGCGGGCGAGCATCTGGCGGAACGGTTCGAACATGGAAATAGCAAGGGTCCAGTCTAAGCGCCGCGACATAGGTGAGCGACACCGGCAGAGCAACCGCCGCGTAAGCCGGTCGCACCGGTCGATGTGATGCAGAAAATCAACACTGCGGCCTTTCCGGTCAAACCTGTCGCAATATTCCTTGTGCAGCGCAGCATCGTGCGGCAACTTCGTTACATATTCGCAAGAGATCGCACATCCAAAGACGGCGGCCGGCGAATTGCAGGTGGGACGAAGCAACACCACAATCAAAGGAAGTTTGGTTATGCTCACGTCCATCCGCGGCCTTCGCGCCGCAACTTTTCTTGCCGGATCCGCATTTTTTGCGACCCCGGCACTCGCCGCCGATCTCACCGACGATTCTGCCGAAGCTCTGGCGGTCCAGCCTGCCGATGCCGATATCCCGGGCAATGCCGTCGGGGATATCGAGATCGGCGCGATCGAGGCGGCGGAGCTTGCCAGCGAGGCTGAGGCCGCAGAGGTATCGCGGGTTTCCATGCCGGTATCGGTCAAGGAAGAAAGCGCTCTCGGGGCGGAGTCCGGGTTCGAAATCTCGGGCAATGTAGCACTCGTGAGCGACTACCGCTTCCGCGGCGTTTCGTTCTCGGACGGGGATCCGGCTCTGCAGGGCGGAATCGACCTCGCGCATTCGAGCGGTCTCTATGTCGGCACTTGGGCATCCTCCATCTCCGGCGGTACGCCGTTCGGTGAGATGGAACTGGATGTCTATGCAGGCTGGAGCGGCGATCTGGCCGACGGCCTGACTTTCGATGTCGGGTTGCTCTACTACATCTATCCGACCGGCGAATTCCCCGCTGTGGATACCGATTACTTCGAGCCCTATGCCTCGATCGGTACGACGCTCGGTCCGGTGGGTGCGACCCTCGGCGTGGCCTACGCGTGGGAGCAGGACTCGCTGGGCGGCAATGACAACTTCTATATCTACACCGATTTCGAAGCCGGCATTCCGGAAACCCCGCTGACGCTGACCGCGCATCTCGGCTACACCGACGGCGTTTTCGCGACCACCGCAAGCGGCGACAGCTTCGACTGGGGGCTCGGCGCATCCTATGCGATCACCGACAGCCTCAGCCTTGGGGTGAGCTACGTCGATACGGAAGGTCCGGGGGTTGAGGATTTCACCGACGCCGGCTTCTTCTTCACCCTTGGTTACAGCATGTAAGGTCACGCATTCTTGCAGGGGAAACCGGGGCCCGCACCGTGAAAACTCGGTGCGGGCCCTTGCTTTGCGGGCGACGCAGGTCAGCTGAGCGAGAAATCGACCGTCGTCACCACGCGGACCTTCTTGTAGGGTGAGTCGGCCACGCCCCAGCCTTCGCTGTCGCCGTCACGACCTTCGATCGTGAAGTAGCCCTGGGTTGCGTCCTTGATCGCCCCGACATCGGCGCCACTATCCTTGGCGAACTGCTCGGCGGCGGCGCGCGCATCCTTGGTTGCCTCGGCGACCATAGCGGGCTTGATATCGTTGAGCTTGGTGAAGGTGTAGGAGATGGCCGAACCCTCCTCGAGCATGACACCCTGGTTGACCAGGTCGAACTGCCGGGCCGCCGCCTTCTGTGCGCGCGTGACATCGTTTGTGCGCAGGGCGAGCCGCTGGCGGACTGTGAAGCGGGTGACGCCATTGTCGACGTAGCTCGAAACATTGGCTCCGATCGGTTGCAGCGCATCCTTGGGGAAGCCCAGCCCCGTGAAGAATTCTTCGATCGCCTTGGTATCCTGCCGCACCTTCGCTTGCGACTGCGCCAGGTCAGACGAACTATCGGAGTAGGAGATCGTCCAGGTCGCCAGATCGGCGGTCACGTCGCGCTCGGCGAGCCCACGCACCGTGACCGATCGTTCGGCTTCCTCGGCCCGCAGAAGTCCGTTGCCGAGCAGGTAGCCTCCGACAATAAGGCCGATGGAGAGAATCGAGGCTGTGGCGAACCAACGCAAGCCGACAGGATCGGACAGGAACCGTTGACCACGCGCGTGATTTTGCTTGTCGGAAACATCGTCCATGGCACACTCCCTGTAGGCAGTTTATGACGATGAACTGTGCATTTTTGTCGATGAACCGATTTTGAACAGAGCGAGCGCCATGGTGAAGTATTTGCACTCGATGATCCGCGTGACCGACCCCGAGGCGAGCGTGCGCTTCTTCAACCTGATCGGGCTGGAGGAAGTCCGCCGGTTCGATGTCGAGGCCGGGCGCTTCACGCTGATATTCATGGCCGCGCCGGGACAAGCTGGCGTGGCGGAAGTCGAGCTGACCTACAACTGGCCGCCCGAGGACGGCAGCAAACCCGAAGCTTATGACGGTGGACGCAATTTCGGCCATCTCGCCTACCGGGTCGACGATATCTACGAAACCTGCCAGCGCCTGATGGATGCCGGTGTGACCATCAACCGCCCACCGCGCGACGGGCACATGGCCTTCGTCCGATCGCCCGACGGGATCAGCGTGGAATTGTTGCAGGACGGCAATCTGCCGCCGCAGGAGCCTTGGGCGAGCATGCCCAATACGGGAAACTGGTAGGAGGTTGGGCGCTTAATCTTCTTGCGGATGCGTAGTCGTCATCCGCAAGACGGTGTAACCCATGACCGCAGATAGCAGCGAGCCGCCGAGTATCCCGATCTTGGCCTCATCGATCAGAAGCTCCTGACCCTCGAACGCCAGCCCGCTGATGAAAAGCGACATGGTGAAGCCGATTCCGCACAGGATCGTAACGCCCCAGATCTCGACCCAGTTTGCCCTTTCGGGTGGCTGGGCGATGCCGAGTTTCACTGCCGCCACGATGATACCGAAGATGCCGATCTGCTTGCCCAGGAACAGCCCGGCAGCAATCGCAATGGGCAAGGGCGCCAGCACTTCGTCCATGGTCATGCCGGAAAAATCCACCCCGGCATTGGCGAAGCCGAAGATCGGCACGACCAGATAGGCGCTCCAAGGGGCGAGGCCGTGCTCCAGGTGTTCGAGCATGGTGTCGTTGTCTTTCCCGCGCATCGGGATGGTGAGTGCGGCGACGACCCCGGCGATGGTGGCGTGAATCCCCGTATTGAGGACACAATACCATAGCACCAGCGCGAGCAGAATGAACGGCCAGTAGGCAGAGACCTTGAACCGGTTCAGGGCGTACATCACCGCCACGATCGCCAGGGAAATCACCAGCCACATCATCTTGATATTGGCGGTGTAGAAAGCCGCGATCACCAGAACCGCGCCGATATCGTCGACAATTGCCACGGTCAGCAGGAACAGCCGCAGCGAAGCCGGGACCCGGTTGCCCAGCAGGCCAAGGACCCCCATCGCAAAAGCGATGTCGGTCGCAGCAGGGATCGCCCAGCCGCGCAGCAGGGTATCGGCATCCTCGGCGCTGACCACAGCGTAGTACAGCAATGCCGGGACGATCATCCCGGCCGCAGCGGCGAGCACCGGAAGCCTGCGCTGCTCGGCGGTCGACAGCTGGCTTTCGATCCACTCGCGTTTGACCTCCAGACCGACGACGAAAAAGAAAACCGCCATCAGCCCGTCGTTGATCCATAGATGGAGGTCGTCGAGCTTGGCGATCGGAGTCCACGGCAATTCGCCATAGAACAGCGATTTGTACTCCTCCGCGAAGGGCGAGTTCGCCGCGACCATCGCCGCCGCAGCAACGAAGATCAGCAAGATGCCGGCCGAGGCATCGCCGACGAACAGCGCGCGAACCGGAGCGATCAGTTGGCTGAGCGGGGCGAGGGGGGTTTTCGATTCTGCCATAATCCCCGCCATTTCGGATTTCTTTGCCCGTTGCAAGGCCTGTCTGGGTTGGATAGTATAATCACAACAGAGGGGTAATCGCGGGTGAATATCGCAGAATTCACAGCGTGGCATTGGGTCGTGCTTGTACAGCACGAATTGCTTTTATTTGCCGGTATCTTTTTCCTTGTTGGCTCTATCGATGAAATCCTTGTCGACTGTTCTTGGCTCTGGCTCAAGCTGACCGGGAGGCTGCGCGAACCCCCGGCGTGCAGCGAAGCCAGGTCGGACGAACCTCTCACGGGGCCGGGGGCAGTGTTCATTCCGACGTGGCAGGAAGCCGCAGTCATCGGCGCGACCGTAAACCATGCCCTCGAGGTCTGGCGACAGCACGAACTGACGATCTACGTCGGCTGTTACCGCAACGATGGCGCAACGATTGGCGCACTGCTCGGGGCGGTGCAAACCGACGCGCGCGTGCGGCTTGTGGTCCACGACGTCGCAGGCCCGACGACCAAGGCCGACTGCCTCAACCGGCTTTACCGCGCGCTGTGCCTCGACGAATCCCGGCTGGGCAGAAGCGCGCGAATGGTCGTGCTGCACGACGCGGAAGACATGGTTGATCCTGCCGCACTTGTGTTGCTCGACCAAGCCATGAATGGGGCGGAGCTGGCGCAAATCCCGGTCCTGCCCATGCCGCAAGCGGGTTCCCGCTGGATCGGCAGCCATTACTGCGAGGAATTTGCCGAGGCGCATGGCAAGGCAATGGTCGTACGCGACGCGCTCGGGGCGGGAATTCCGCTCGCCGGCGTCGGTTGCGCGATCGCGCGAGCAGCATTGGAGCGGCTCGCCGAACGCGACCCGTCCGGTACACCCTTCGCTGCGGATTGCCTGACGGAAGACTACGAACTCGGCTTGAGCGTCGCGGATTGGGGGGAAGGGCACGCTTTCTCCGTCATCGGCATCCCGACGGCAGCCTGGTCGCAACTCGGGCCTATTTCCCCTCGGAGCTCGAAACGGCCGTCCGGCAGAAGACGCGCTGGCTCCATGGCATCGCGTTCCAGGCATGGGATCGCCTGGGCTGGCGCGGACGCCCCGCCGACATGTGGATGCGGTCACGTGACAGGCGCGGTCCGCTGGCGGCAATTGTCCTCGCAATGGGTTATGCACTGCTGCTCGTCTCGACGATCGCGTGGGGGCTCGGGGCGCTCGGGTATGGCGCACCGATCGAAGCTTCCCCCGCCCTGGAAGCCATCCTGTGGCTCAACTTCGCCAGCCTTGCCTGGCGCACCAGCTGGCGTTTCGGCTTCACCGCACGCGAATATGGCTGGGCGGAGGGGTTGCGTGCGATCCTGCGGATTCCCGTCACCAACATCATTGCGATCATGGCCGGACGACGGGCTGTGATGGCGTACGTTAGTTCGCTACGCGGACGGGCGCCGATATGGGATAAGACCGACCATCGTGACCATCCCGCACGAACAGTGACCATGCCACGAACGGCGACGGCTTTGTGACAACATTCCCTGCGGGAACCAGACGCGCTCGCCGCCGGGGTCAGCCGCTCTTAGTGCTGGGGCTCATCCTGGGTCTGTGGCTCGTTGCGCGCGCGGCGGTGTGGCAATCTCCGTTTCCCTCGCCGACCACGCGGACGGAGTTGACCAACCGGTCCGGTGAAATCCAGAACACATGGACCTTCAACTCCGGCTCCGATGATAGACCTGCCGGCCCCTTTCGTATCCCACGTCACTTCGGGAAGTCATTTGCGCTGTCGGCGCTGGCAGAGCCCGGTGCACCGACCGGGCGAAGCATGCCGATGGCGCGCCACCGTCCGGTCGAGATGCTGGCGGGGCAGGAGTGGAAGTGGATAGGAGCAAAGCCGAGATTCCCGGTATCGCGCGGGGTCGCCAACATGACGCGCCAAACGGGCAGGTCGCCATTCAGCAAGTCAGAGTTTTCCGCCTTCGACCGTTCCCTGGAGCCCGGGCAGAATCGCTGGTCGTTCGACGGATGGGTGCTTTACCGGCCTCATCGCGGTACCCCGGTTTTGACGGGTGTTGTGCCCACCAGCTATGGCGGAAGTCAGGCGGGAGGCGTGCTGAACTTCAGCCTGGCCCCGAAGGACCCGCATCACCCGAGAATCTATCTCCGGGGCACACAGGCGTTTGTCGGCGCTAGCGAAGCGGAGGCGGCATTTGGCATGTCGGCACGGCCGGTCCCGGGGCTACCGGTCAGAGCGATGGCGGAAATGCGGCTTCAAAGGGTAAGCGGCGACATCCACCTGCGCCCCGCCGTCCTGGCGGTGACCGAATTGCCGCCTGCGAGATTGCCGCTGGGCGCTCGGGGCGAGGCCTATCTGCAAGCAGGCTATGTCGGCGGCGGGTCAGCCACACCTTTCGTCGATGGCCAAGCCCGGATCACGCGTGAGGTAGCGAGCTTCGACCTGGGCCAAGTGGAGATTGGTGCAGGTTTGTGGGGCGGTGCACAGGAGGGCGCAGCTCGGCTCGATGCCGGGCCCACCGCTTCATTGCATACGCAGGTTGGCAATGCTCCGGCCCGGCTGTCGGTCGATTTCCGCGAACGCCTGGCAGGCGATGCTGCGCCTGAATCGGGGCTCGCCATCACCTTTTCGGTCGGTTTCTGAATCCAGCGGCTTCCAAGCTCCATGGGGTCGGTTTAGGACGGTCCGATGGATGTCTACCTCCCCATTGCAAACCTCTCGGTCAACGGGCTGGTGATCGTGGCTTTGGGGGGCATCACCGGCATACTGTCAGGCCTGTTCGGCGTGGGAGGAGGCTTCCTGACGACGCCGCTGCTGATCTTCTACGGCGTACCGCCCACGGTGGCTGCCGCATCGGCCTCGACCCAGGTGACCGGTGCCAGCGTTTCGGGCGTTTTTGCGCACCGGCGCCGCGGCGGGGTGGACTACAAGATGGGCGGAGTGACCGTCGTCGGCGGAATATTCGGGACAGGTATCGGCGCGCTGCTGTTCCGCTTTTTCCAGTCGATCGGCCAGATCGATATCGTGATCAACATCCTCTATGTGATCATGCTCGGTGCGATCGGCGCGCTGATGATGCGCGAGGCCATCACGACCTTGCGTCCAACGCCCGAAGGTGCCCCGCGCAAAGCGAAGAAGCGGCGGCATCATCCGTTTGTGACCGCATTGCCGCTGCGATGGCGATTCTACCGTTCCGGGCTGTACATTTCACCGCTTGCCCCTCTCATCCTCGGCGTATGCGTCGGGGCCCTGACAATGCTCATGGGTGTCGGCGGCGGGTTCATCCTGGTTCCGGCGATGCTCTATATCCTCGGCATGAGCGCCAATGTGGTGGTCGGAACCTCGCTGTTCCAGATACTGTTCGTCACCATGGCAACGACGATGATGCACGCGCTGACGACCCAGGCGGTCGATATCGTGCTCGCCGCGCTGCTTCTGCTCGGTTCGGTTTCCGGGGCGCAGATCGGCAGCGTCATTGCCCAGAAGGCCAAGCCGGAGCTTTTGCGCCTGATCCTTGCAGCGATCGTCCTGCTGATCGCGCTGCGCATGCTCTACGGACTCGGCGTGCAGCCCGACGAAATCTATACCGTGGTGGCGATATGAGGCGGATACTGCTTGGCCTGCTGTGTTTCTTCGCGTTGACGGCCCAGGCCGATCCCATTCTCGTACCAGAAGTTTCGCAGGACGAAGTCCAGGTGCGGCAGGGATTTACCGGTACCGAACTGCTGCTGTTCGGTGCGATCCTCGACCCTTCGGGAGCGCGTGCTGCTTCGGGCTACGATATCGTCGTGGTTCTCAAGGGCCCGGCCAGCCCCATCCGCGTGCGCGAGAAGGAGCAGATCGGCGGCATCTGGATGAACGCGGCGAGCACCGATTTCCGCAGCGCACCGTCCTATTTCGCGGTCGCTTCCTCCGCTCCGATCGACCAGATCGTCGATGACCGGACTGCGGCAATTTATGAACTGGGGACGCGGTTCATCCAGCTGTCGCCCAGTGGCGCGATCGATCCCGAAGAGCAGGAGCGCTTCACCGCCGGCCTTGTCGCGCTGCGCGAAGGGCAGGGCCTCTACGAACAAAAAACCGGCGGCGTGACCATCAGCGAGGATGTCCTGTACCAGGCCCGGCTGTCGCTGCCCTCGAGCGTCACGACCGGTACCTACACCGCCGAAACCTTCGCTATTGCCAACGGCCGGGTGATCGCATCGGCGGTGGCCAAGATCGAGGTCCGCAAGGTTGGGTTCGAACGCGCGATCGAGGATTTTTCGAAATCCTGGTCCTTTCTCTACGGGCTGATGGCGGTGGGGCTGTCGATCGTGATGGGATGGATGGCCGGCCGCCTGTTCGCGCTCGTCTGATCGCCATACGGTTGACGCGATCTTAACCCTTTTCCCGCTACGCCCGCGTTACCAACGCAGGGGAATGGGCGCGACACATGGGTGATTTGGGCAACCGGAATTTCGACGGCGCGCAGGCGCAGCCTGCATCGCAACAGCCGAACGGGGCTCCGGCCCAGGCATCGCCAAGCGGTCAGTCCGGGAAGCCGCCGGCCGACAACGCCTCGCAACCGATCGGCGTCGTCCTCGAGATCGCCGGCTCCGGCTCGCAAATCGCGCTGGACCTCGAACGGCTGAACGAATGCATGGCCGATGCCGACCCGTCGATCGCGCTCGCCGGTCAGGTCGGCAGCCAGGTCAAGATCAAGGTCGGCAGCTCGTGGCTGCTCGCCAGCGTCCGCAACCAGCGGCAGGATCGCCGCGCGGGCGGCATTATCGCCAATATCGATTTTCTCGGCGAAGGGCAGGAAGAGAAGCTCACCGGGCGCATCCACGGCTTCCGCCGCGGTGTGACGCGCTATCCCATTCCCGGCGCGCTGATCTATCCCGCGACCACCGCCGACCTGAAGCAGATCTACGCCAGCGACGGCCGGTCGAACATCCAGGTCGGCACGGTCTATCCGACCAAGGACATTCGTGCGGGCATCTATATCGACGCCATGCTGGGCAAGCACTTCGCGCTGCTCGGCTCGACCGGGACCGGCAAGTCGACCAGCGCCGCGCTGATCCTCCACCGCATTTGCGAGGCCGCACCCGACGGGCATATCGTGATGATCGACCCGCACGGCGAATACTCGGCCGCGTTCAAGACCAACGGGCTGATCCTCGACGTCTCGAACCTGCAGATGCCGTACTGGCTGCTCAACTTTCAGGAGCATTGCGAGGTCCTGCTGACGTCGCACGGCAACGACCGCCAGACCGATGCCGACATCCTTGCCAAGTGCCTGCTCAAGGCGCGAGCCAAGAACCGGTTGGCCGAGACAATGGGCAAGATCACCGTCGATTCGCCGATTCCCTACCTCCTTTCCGACCTGTCGAACGCGATCCAGGACGAGATGGGCAAGCTCGACAAGGCAACCAACACCGCGCCTTACATGCGGGTCAAGAGCAAGCTCGACGAGCTCAAGGGCGATCCGCGTTATCAGTTCATGTTCTCCGGCATGCTGGTGGGCGACACCATGGCGGATTTCCTTGCCAAGGTGTTCCGCATGCCGGGCGAGGGCAAGCCGATCTCGATCATCGACGTCTCGGGCGTGCCGTCGGACATCACCAGCACGGTGGTCGCGGTGCTCAGCCGCCTCGTGTTCGACTTCGCGATCTGGGGCCGCGACGAGCAGACCCGCCCGATCCTCCTCGTCTGCGAAGAGGCCCACCGCTACGTCCCCAACGAGAAGAACGCCGACGGTTCCTCGGTCGGCAACATCCTCGGCCGCATCGCCAAGGAAGGCCGCAAATACGGCATCAGCCTCGGCCTGATCACCCAGCGACCGAGCGACCTGGCCGAAGGCGTGCTGTCGCAGTGCGGCACGATCATCTCGATGCGCCTCAACAACGACCGCGACCAGGCCTTCGTGAAGGCCGCGATGCCCGAAGGCGCGCGCGGCTTCCTCGACAGCATCCCTGCCCTGCGCAACCGCGAATGCATCATCTGCGGCGAGGGCGTGTCGATCCCGGTCCGGGTCAGCTTCGACAATCTCGAAGAGGTCAAGCGCCCCGCGTCGGAAGACCCGAGCTTCGTCCAGCTGTGGAGCAAGTCCGGCGGCGAGGAAGAAGCCGTCTGGCGCACCGTCCAGCGCTGGCGCTCGCAGGGCGTGTAAGCCACCAAATCCCGCTTCCGCAGTCCCGACTGCTGCAGCCAAAGGCCGACTGGCCGTCGCAGCCCCTGCCGCGTAGCCCAGGCGGACGGATGTCCGCCGCCCGGCGCTTGAGGGCGCAGCAAATCACGTTCCCCGCGTATCCCCGAACAGGTGGATATGCAGCCGGTCGCTCAAGCGAAAGCCATGCTCGATGCAGAGCGGGACCAGCCATTCCTCGCGCGACCGCAAAGTCGCGCTCTCGGTCCCCTCGGGCATCAGGAAGATGCGCTGGCGCGGCAGGGCATGGGCGCGGACCAGCGCCTCGACCTCGGCTACGTCTTCCGGCGAAGCGACCACGAACTTGAACCATGCGCGGCTGTCGAGCGAATAGCTGCGCAGCCGCTCGGGGATAAGCGCCAGCTCCGCCGGATTGCCGCTGTGCGCCAGCTTGGGGCTGACGTTGTACTGGTCGACATGGATATCGACCCGCGCTGGCGCGGTGGTGGTGCCGTTGGTCTCAATCTCGACCCGGTGATCGGGCAGCAGATCGAGCAGTTCGCCCAATGGCCCGCCCTGCATCAACGGCTCGCCGCCGGTCACAACGAGGCGCTTCTGGCCCATCGCGAGAATGCGCTCTGCGACGTCGGCGATCTCCAGCGTCAGCTGGTTGGCCTTGCGATTATGAGAGATGTCGTCTCGGTGGGGCCGGTCATCGCCCTCGAAGTGCCAGGTATAGGCGGTGTCGCACCACACGCAGGCGAGATTGCAGCGCGACAGGCGCACGAAGGTGCAGGGCGCTCCTGCGCTCGGCCCTTCGCCCTGGACCGAATTGAAGATTTCCGGCTCCCCCGGGGCCTGCGTGGCGAGCACCAGCTTCACTCGAAGATCGCCCGATTTGTAGGAATAAGGCGACACGTGTCACCCTGTTGGATTTTCCAAGCGACTGGAAAACAAGGGAAATGCCATTCCCTACAGGGTGACACATTCTGCAGGGATTCCGGATCGGCCTGCGCCTGCAAGGTCTGGAAGGGCGGGGATAGCGTCATCGCCCGGATCCATGGCATATTCGGGCGATGTAGGAAAATTCTATCAACCCGCCGTCGAGGGCCGTGAATGTGCGGCAATGCTCGCCCAGGTCCTGACCCTAGACCCACTGCGCCGGATCGAGCGCGAGCAGCTGTGCCAGTTGCGCAAAGAGGGCAGGCTCTTCGCGGCGCAGTTCCTGCGGCCGTTCGAAGAAGGTGACGATCGCTTCGGCGAAGAACTCTTCGTGGTTGGTCGCACCATAGGGATCGATCAGCGTGTATTCGCCGCGTTCGAGCCGTTCGACATGGTCGTTATAGGCGTTGAGCATCGCCTTTTCCCACCCGGCATAGGCCTGCCCCTTGCGCAGGATCGGGATGCCGTCGGTATCCCCGCTCAGCGCATCGAGCTGGTGGGCGAATTCGTGGATCACGACGTTCTGCCCGTCGTGCATGTTGAGGCCGCCATAGAGCGCGTCGTCCCACGACAGCACGACCGGCCCGCGCGCCCAGCTTTCGCCGAGCGTGCCGTGGTTGTTCTCGTGCACGAAGTGGCCGTCCTGCGTCGCGTGGCCGGTGAGGAAGGCGGACGGGTAGAGCAGCACGTTCCTGAGCGTATCGTACCATACCGGGCTGTTGACGATCAGCAGGCAGGCCTGCGCCGCGATCGACAGCCGCATCTCTTCGGTGATTTCGACGCCGTTGTAGCCACGGAACGTCACCTGATCGAGCAGCAGGTTCATCTTACCCTCATGCGCGGTCCGCAGGTCTGCGGGCAGGCGTTTCACCAGCGGCACCAGCCGCTCGACCACCGCGCGCTGTTCCGGCGTCAGCGG
>JBGSPZ010000334.1:0-3220 GCA_041738375.1 Parerythrobacter sp.
CATCCCGGTGCGCAAGCCCGGCAAGCTGCCGGTGCCGACCATCGGGGTCGATTACGCGCTCGAATACGGGACCGACCGGCTGGAGATCGATCCGACCGCGGTTGGCCCGGGCGAGAGGATCGTGATTGTCGACGATCTCATCGCCACGGGCGGCACGGCGTTGGCCGCGATCGAATTGCTTCGGCAGGCAGGGGCGGTGGTCGACCGCGCCGTCTTCGCGATCGATCTGCCCGATCTGGGCGGGGCCAACCGCCTGCGCCGCGCGGGGGTCGAAGTCGATGCGTTGATGACGTTCGAAGGCGACTGATCCGCGCCCCGCGGGAAAGATTCGCGCCCTTGGCCATTGATAAGCTTCGAAGGGGGTTGATACACCGGTGGAACAACAGGCACTCGTGATAGCGCTGGTCGGCGTGCTGGGAATCGGCGCGCAATGGCTGGCGTGGCGAACCGGTTGGCCGGCTATCGTGTTGATGCTGGCGGCAGGGTTTCTCGTCGGGCCGGTGTTCGGCGTGATGGACCCGGACGCGGCCTTCGGCGACCTGCTCGATCCGATGGTCACCATCGGCGTCGCGCTGATCCTGTTCGAGGGCGGGCTGAGCCTCGATTTTCGCGAGTTGCGTCATTCGGGCGAAGCCGTCTGGCGGATGACCACGATCGGCGTCGTCGTCGGGTGGATCGCAGGTGCACTGGCCGGGCATTACGTTGCCGGCCTTGCAGTGCCAGTAGCCGTGCTGTTTGGCGGGATTCTCGTGGTCACCGGGCCGACGGTGGTGATGCCGCTGCTGCGCCAGTCCTCGATCCAGCAACGTCCCGCCGCGATTCTCAAATGGGAAGCGATCGTCAACGACCCCACCGGTGCGTTGTGCGCGGTGATCGCCTACGAATACTTCCGCAAGACCGCCGAAAACCCCGATGCCAGCCTGTTGCAGATCGTACCCCCGCTGATCGGTGCGGCGATCGTGGCGGGGTTGATCGGATTTGCCGCGGCCAGGGCAATCGCCTGGTCCTTCCCGCGCGGCGTGGTGCCGGAATTCCTCAAGGTGCCGGTGTTGCTGACCACGGTGGTGGGGGTGTTTGTCCTCTCAAACGGGATCGAGCACGAGGCCGGCCTTGTCGCGGTGACGGTGATGGGGATCGCGCTGGCGAACATGCGCGTAACCAGCCTGCGCTCGATTCACCCTTTCAAGCAGAACGTCGCTGTCTTGCTGGTTTCGGGCATCTTCATCCTGCTCTCCGCTTCGCTCGACTGGCAGGAACTCGAATATCTCGACCCGCGTCGGCCCGAGGGGCTGAGAATAATGCTGTTCCTCCTCGCGCTGCTGTTCGTCGTGCGCCCGGTGACGATCCTGATCAGCCTCGCGTTCAGTTCGGTGCCGTGGAACGAGCGACTGTTCCTGGCCTGGATCGCACCGCGCGGGATCGTGCTCGTCGCAATTTCGGGCCTGTTCGCCCTTCGGCTCAACGAGTTCGGCTTTGCCGACGGCAATCTGCTCATCGGCCTGAGCTTCGCGGTCGTCGTTGCGACGATCGTCGCACATGGATTTACCGTGGACCGGGTCGCCCGACTGTTGAAGGTCAAGGGCGATACCCGGCCCGGCCTGCTGATCGTTGGCAGCACACCCTGGACGATCGCATTGGCCAAGCAGCTCGATACGCTCAAGGTTCCGGTGACCATCGTCGACCAGAGCTGGCAGCGCCTCGCTCCGGCGCGCCGCAATGGATTGGCGACTTACCATGGCGAAATCCTCAATGAAGCGACCGAGCACAATCTCGACCTGACCCCGTTCCAGACGCTCGTCGCGGCAACCGAGAACGAGGCCTACAATGCGCTGGTTTGCAACGAGTTCGCCCACGAAGTGGGGCGCGATGCGGTTTACCAGCTGGGCGCATCGGTGGAGGAGGACGACCGCCATGCCTTGCCGCCCAGCATCCGGGGGCGCGCTCTGTTCGAATCCGGATTCGGCGTGTCCGACTTGCAGGAACGCCAGGAGCAGGGCTGGGTGTTTCGCAAGACGCGGCTGTCGGGCGAATTCGGCTTCGAGGACGCGAAGAAGGCTCTACCGCCGACCGCGCACATGCTCATGCTGGTGCGCGAGAGCGGGCAGCTGCGCTTCTTCACCCATGCCGCCCGCCCCGATCCGCAGCCCGGCGACACGATCATTTCCTTCACCCCGCCCAAGGCACCCTCGGCCGAAGAACGCGCTAGCAGGAAGGGCGCCAAAGTGGCTGCCCCAACATCATGACCCAAGAGCAGACCTCATGAACCGTACCGCAACAGCATCGCTCCTCGCCATCTCGCTGGCCGCTTGCAATGCAGAGCCGCCTTCGCCCGAGCCGAGCGAAACCTCGGCCGCGGCACCGCTGGCTGCGCCGACAAATTCGATCTTCGATTCCGAGGCGGGGGTCGAACCTGCGGTTGCCGAAACCGAGCCGACGGAGCTGACCGTCTCCTTCGCCAAAGGCGGCAGCGAACTCGATCAGGAAATCCGCACCAGGATCGACGAACTGCTGGCGACCGAAGCTGCGAAGGCGGGTGGGGCGATTGTGTTGCGCGGCCACAGCGACGCGGGCGGAAGCGATGCGGTCAACCTTCGTATCTCGCGGGAGCGGGTCGAGGCGGTGCGCGACTACCTGCTGGAGAAAGGCCTGACGGAGGATCGGATCCAACTCATCGCCTTCGGATCGCAGAACCCGATTGAACCCAACGCGCTGGCCAATGGCGAACCCAACGAAGCTGGCCGCGCAGCCAACCGCCGGGTCGAGATCACCGTCGAGCTGCCGGAAACGGAGAAAACCGAAAGCCCAGGGCCAGCAAATTCTTGACGAGCGCGGCCCATCGGTGGCAAGCGCGCGGGCCTGAGCGGGCGGGTATAGCTTAGTGGTAAAGCCCTAGCCTTCCAAGCTAGTTATGCGGGTTCGATTCCCGCTACCCGCTCCAGCCCTCCCTTTCGGCCTCGCTCACTCCCACCAGTACTTCATCCGCTGGGCCGAGCCGGTCTCGACCTCGTTCATCGTCCGCGCGTCGTAGAGCCGCCCGCCGAGCATCACCTGCGCAATGTTGTCGCTGTTGGAAATGTCGACGCTCGGATCAGCGTCGAGCACGATGAGGTCGGCGAGCTTGCCCGCCTCCAGGCTGCCGATATCCTGCGCCATGCCGAGCGATTGCGCCGAGGCGATGGTGCCCGCGCGCAGCGCCTCGACCGGGCTCATCCCGCCGCGC
>JBGSPZ010000336.1:0-5547 GCA_041738375.1 Parerythrobacter sp.
GGGACCGATGAAGAAACCCTGCTCATGGCCTTGCAGGCTGAGCCCGCGGCCATCGACGACGAGTTCGGCCCCTTCATCGATTCCCATCTGGATATAGTTTTCGATGCGCGCCTTGTGAGCAGCGCTGACCACAGGGCCATAATGTGATTGCGGATCATGGCTGGTGCCAAGCCGCAGCTTGCGAATTTCAGGAATGAGGCGAGCGCGCAGCGCTTCGGCGGTGGCATCGCCAACGGGAACAACGACCGGCAGCGCCATGCAGCGCTCGCCCGCCGAGCCGAAGGCCGCTCCGGCAAGGTCATTCACCACCTGATCGAGGTCAGCATCGGGCATGACGATGCCGTGGTTCTTGGCCCCGCCGAAGGCCTGCACCCGCTTCGCATTCGCGGTACCGCGCGAATAGATATACTGCGCGATATCGCTCGATCCGACGAAGCTGATCGCGGCGATATCGGGATGGTCGAGGATCGCGTCCACCATTTCCTTGTCGCCGTGGACCACCTGAAGCAGGCCTTCGGGCGCGCTGGCCTCGAGGAACAGCTCGGCCAGCCGGACCGGCACGCTGGGGTCGCGTTCGGAAGGCTTGAGGATAAAGGCGTTGCCCGCCGCGATCGCCATGCCGAACATCCACATCGGGATCATCGCCGGGAAATTGAAAGGGGTGATCCCCGCCCCGATGCCGAGCGGCTGGCGCATCGAATAGACGTCGATCCCCGGTCCCGCGCCCTGCGTATATTCGCCCTTCAGCGCATGGGGTATGCCGCAGGCGAATTCGATCACTTCGAGGCCCCGCTGCACGTCGCCATGCGCGTCGTCGACCACCTTGCCGTGCTCGCTAGCGAGCAGTTCGGCCAGTTCCTGCTTGTGTGCTTCGACCAGCCGTTTGAACTCGAACATCACCCGGGCGCGCTTCTGCGGATTGGTCGCGGCCCATTCGGGCTGGACCCTCTTCGCTGCGTCGACAGCGCGCCGGAGCGTCGAGGCATCGCCCAGCACGACTTCCGCCTGAATCTCGCCGGTCGACGGGTTCCAGATCGAATGCTTGCGGCCCGAACCGCTTCCGGCTCCTCCTAGGATGAAATGGTCGATCTGGCGCATGGCGCATCTCCTGCAAAGCCTGTTGTTCTTTTGTTGCGCGCCCATAGCGCGTCGGGCGAAGCAAGGCGAATCCCTTGTGGGGTAGTTTCTACCCCTCCGGCAAGGCTACTCCATGGCGGCGTAGGGCAGCATCGACCTTGTCGCCATGCTTGCCATACCGCTGCCACTGGCCGACCGATCTGCTGTGGATCGGGGCGCGGACCTGCACCGAGCTGGCGGTCGCCACCGGAGCGGCATTGCGGTGGAACTGGAGGCAGGCTTCGTCCCATTCCAGGGCGAGGAACGCGACCAGTCGCCGGCTTTCGGCTTCCTGTTCCGCCACGAGCTGTTCGTATTGCACTTCGATGTATCGTTCAGGCGGGAGCACACGCCGCCAATGCTCAGCCAGGTCGACGAATCCGGCGACGAAATGCGCCGTATCCTCGAGATCGTAGGCGTAATCGTAATAGCCGAAATCGGTTGCGAACAGCTGGCGGAAGTTGGCGAACACCGTGTCGCGCGGATCGCGGCGCACCATAACGATCCGCGCTGAAGGCAGGCTATCGAGGATATGCGCGGCGAAGAACAGGTTGAACGGCATCTTGTCGATCAGCCGCGCATGCCCCCCTGCAAGAGGCGAAGTGCGCGCGAGGTAGGCTTTGCCCGTTGCGGCAGGATCGTAGCGTGCCGCGAGCAATTCGGGCGACAGGGTGTGCGGTCCCGCGACCGTGCTGCTGCGTTTCACCAGCAAGGCGAAGTCGGGCAGCTCGCCGGCGGTTGCAACCTTTGGGTGGCTGGACAGGATGCGCTCGACCAGCGTCGTGCCACTGCGCGGCATGCCGAGAACGAAGACCGGCGCAGGCGCGTCTGCGGAACTGCCGCTGGCACAGGCGATTTTCGCCACCTCGGGCGTCTTGGCGGCTGCGAACAGTCGGTCCGCCCAATCCCGGTCGTAGGCGACCTGCGCGGCTTTGGCCCGCTTGGCCTTGAACAGCCAGTCGAGCGATGCCGCATGGTCGCCGCGCGCTTCGCAGATCCGCGCCGCAGCGTGACCGAGCTGCAACGCGCTGTCGCGCTCCTGGCGATGGGACTCGAACAGGTTCGCGATCGCGGGCAGGTCATGCTCGTTCGCATCCTGCAATTGCACCAACGCCAGCCGCGCGCGGTGAAATGCCGGATCGGTGTCCAGCACGGCTCCATAGGCGCGCTTCGCCTCGGTCAGCCGACCGGTGAATTGCAGCGAAGTGGCGAGGTTGTAGCCGAATTGCGCGACATCGGGCTGCTCGCGAAACGCGCGCTCGAAATAGGGCAGGGCTTCCTCGTGCAGGCCGGTCCGCGCGAGCAGTACGCCGATCGTATCGGCTTCGAGCGCATCCCTGCACGTGTCGAGCGAGGTATCGGCGGCGAGGTCGCGCGCTTCGTCCTGCCGACCGGCTGCGAGCAGGGCTCGCCCACGCCCACCGCGCACCAGCGCCGATACCGCGCCAAGGCCGATCGCCTTTTCGGACAGTTCTAGCGACCTGGCAACATTGCTCCCTTCAAGGGCGACGAGCGACATCACCCCCCACGCTTCACCGTCTTCGCGGTCGCGCGAGAGGGCCTCGAGCGCCAGCTCATGGGCCATTTGCAGCGCCCCGGCGCGTAGTTGCTTTTTTGCCTCAATGATTGACATTTATCGACCTACGACACGGCTTCGCATTTGCAGCAATGTTAGAAATGCGATAGATTCCAACAAATACGCAACAGGGCGGGAAACAAAATAATGACGATTGCCAAGATGCCGCTTCGCACGCTCCTTTTCGTTGCAGCAAGCACTATCCCCTTCGCTGCTCACGCTCAACCGGTCGAAACCGAAGGCGCAACCCAGGACGACGACGACATCGTCGTGACCGCGACCCGGCGCGAAGGGACGGTGCAGGATGTTCCGATCAATATCTCGGCGGTCGGTGGCGACCAGCTCGAAGCGCAGGGGCTGGACAATCTGCGCGAAGTGGCGGCGACTGTGCCCGGCGTCTACATCCTCGACCAGGGCAACCGCGCCGGGACGCCGATCGTGTTTCGCGGCCTCAACGCCACCGGCCTCGGCTCGTTCGACGGCAACAACGATGGCGGCGGCGCGGTGGCGACCTATGTCGGCGACATCCCGCTCTACGTCGACCTGCGGCTCAACGATATGGAGCGGGTCGAATTCCTGCTCGGCCCGCAAGGCACGCTCTACGGGGCCGGCACCTTGGGCGGTGCGATCCGCTACATCCCGGTCAAGCCTAAGCTGGGCGAGATCGGCGGCCAGGTTCGCGGCGACGTCTACACCTACAAGAGCGGCAGCGGCGTCAGTTCCGACACCGGGATGACGATCAACATCCCGCTGGGCGATGTCTTCGCCTTCCGCGGCTCGATCGACTACATCAACGACCGTGGTTTCATCGACTATCCCTATGCCGTCACCCGCCTGCCGTCGATCGGCACGGTCGGGCTGGTCAATCCGAACGACATTGGCAATGCGGCCAATTTCACCCCGCTGAAGGACCTGAACACCGACGATACACTCTCGGCGCGCGCGGCGCTGCGGTTTGCCCCGTCGGATATCTTCGATGCGACACTGACCTATTACTATCAGGACGCGCGGACCGATGGCCGCCAGTTCTCGCAGTTCCGCCTGACCAATTTCCCGGTCGACATCGGCAAATACGAGAACGCGCTGCGCGTGCCCGAACCCAACCGGCGTAAGACGCAGCTGGTGGCGCTCGAGGCCGAACTCGATCTCGGCTTCGCCAGCCTCGTCTCGGCCACCGGCTATTCGGACCACCGCGAGCTGGGCAATCGCGACCAGACCGACCTGCTGATCACGCTCGAATACAGCTACGAGCAGTTCCCCAACTTCACCGCCTTCACCGAGGAGCGCGACAAGACCACGATCTTCACCCAGGAAGTGCGGCTGGTGTCGAACCTCGACGGCCCGTTCAGCTTCATCGTCGGCGGCTTCTACAACAAGGAGAAAGTCCGTTCGGTGAGCACCGAGTTCACCCCGTTCTACGATGCGTTCAATGGCGGCAGCCGCCCCGACGCGATCGAATATATTGCCCCGTTCAATTCCGACCTGCGCGAAGCGGCGGTGTTCGGCGAGCTGAGCTACCAGCTGACCGACGCGTGGCAGGTCACGGTTGGTGGTCGCTTTTACGATTACGATCTCCAGACGGAGAGTGCGGTCGACCTGCCGCTGCTCGAGACGGTGTTCAACGGTCGCACGCCCGATGATCTGATCGTGCTCGATTTCACCCCGGCGAACCAGAAGGACGACGGGTTCCTGTTCAAGTTCAACACCTCCTATGAAGTGAACGCCGACGCGCTGCTCTATGCAACCGTCAGTCAGGGGTTCCGGATCGGCAACTCCAACGGCCTCGACCCCTGCGTTCCGGGCAATACCCAGCAGAACATCTGCGGCCAGCCGAACGAACTCGAATACACCGCCGACAAGACCACCAATTACGAACTCGGCTTCAAGACCCAGTGGATGGACCGCCGCCTGACAATCAACGGGGCGGTCTATTACATCGACTGGAGCGGCCCGCAGGTTGCTTCGGCCACCCTCATCGGATCCTCGCCGATCACCATCAACGGTGCCGGCGCAGTCTCCAAGGGCTTTGAAATCTACGGCGCACTGCAAGCGACCGACCAGCTGAGCTTCCGCGCGGCCTACAGCTACACCGATGCGAAGCTGAGCGCGGATTCGCCGAACCTGCTGACTGCCGACAATCCCGATCCTTCGGCTACCCCGTTCGACACCATCTTCATCGACGGGCTCGACGGGGATCGCTTGCCGGGGTCGCCCAAGCACCAGGGCAGCTTCTTCGCCGATTACGAGCTGCCGGTGTCCGACACATGGGATCTCACCTTCAGCTACGGCGTGACCGCGCACAGCAATGTGCTGACCCGCACCGGCAGCCGCGCGCAGGGCATCGTGCTCCCCGGTTTCGACACGCATAACTTCTCGCTCAACCTGAGCGACGGGAGCCTGTCGATCACCGCCTATGTGAACAACATCTTCAATACCTTCGGCGAAACCGGCGTGCGCGGAACCCCGGCGGTCGACCAGTCGGTGACCGACACCAACGGCGATCCGGTCTATGTGCGCAACTTCGGCACTTTCGTTGCCCCGCCGCGCCAGATCGGGGTGAGGGTGCGGAAGGACTTCTGACCTCAGATCCTTCGAAGAAAGCAAAAGGACGCGGCGGGTCGATCCGCCGCGCCCTTTCCATTTGCAGCGCCGGTTGTATGGCTTGCGCAAGGATTGAGAGGATCGTTGCACCATGGCCGCAGGCACCGGACTGAAGATGCGCTCGTGGCTGTTCGCTCCGGGCGACAGCGAACGGAAGATGGCAAAGGCGGTCGAGAGCGAAGCCGATATCGTGCTGTTCGATCTCGAGGATTCGGTCACACCTGACAACAAGCCCGCCGCGCGCGATGCGGTGC
>JBGSPZ010000371.1:0-2607 GCA_041738375.1 Parerythrobacter sp.
GGAACGCGCGGCCGAATTCGCCGCCGTCGCCGACCTCGTGCCCCGGCCGCACCTCACCGCCGAGCTGGTGGCTCATCACTTGCTGGCCGTAGCAGATGCCGAGGATCGGCACGCCGGCCTCGAACAGCATCTCGGGCGCGCGCGGGCTGCCTTCTTCCGGCACCCCGGCGGGCGAGCCCGAGAGGATGATCCCCTTGGGCTTCATCCGCTTGAACGCCGCCTCCGCCTGGGTGAAGGGCGCGATCTCGGAATAGACCCCCGCCTCGCGCACCCGCCGCGCGATGAGTTGGGTCACCTGGCTGCCGAAATCGACGATCAGGATGGAATCGGGGAGGTGGGCGTCGTGCATGGCGGGGCGTTAAGGCGCAGGTTTGGCGGTGTCCAGCGTCGACGCAGTGCCATGCCCGCCCGATACGAATCCGGGTCAAACAGTGACGCAGAGAAGTTGCGTTTTTCGCAACTCACTTGCGCGTTTTCTCATTTGTGAAAAGCAGCGCGAAATATTATTTCAGCTCCATAGCCGGACGACAGGAACCCCCTCTCCTCCCACCTGCCTCCGGCGAGCAGGCATCCGAACACCCCCCCGTGCGGATGTCTGGCCATCGCGGAGATGCCCGGTGCGACACCGGTGCCCGCCTGGCGAAATGCGAGACGCGACCGTCCGGACACTCAGTCCTCCCCCCTCATCCGGGCGGTCGCGTCCCCCCTCCCCGGCAGATCAATCCGGTAAACCGAGCGCGTCCGCCCGTTCGCGCAATTCGGTCTTGAGCAGCTTGCCGATATGGCTGCGCGGCATTTCCTCGATCGCGTGCAATTGCGCCAGCCGCTGGGTCTTGCCCAGCCGCGCGTTGACAGAAGCCATGATCGCGCCGGTATCCGCCTCGCCCGCCAGCCGCACAAACCCCACCGGGGTTTCGCCCCATTTGCGGCTCGGCACGCCGATCACCGCGGCTTCGAGCACCGGCTCTTCCTTCAGCAGCTCGTTCTCGAGATCGACCGGGAAGATGTTGAACCCGCCCGAGATGATCATGTCCTTCGCGCGGCCGACCAGTTCGACGAAACCGTCGGCATCGACCCGCCCGATATCCCCCATCCGCTGCCACACCTCACCGCTCTCGGGATCGGTCCAGTAGCCTTCGCGGGTCTTGTCGGGCTGGTTCTTGTAGCCCGCCATCATCGTGTGCGAACGGCCGATCAGATTGCCTGCCTCGCCCGGCGGCACCGGCCGGTCCTCGTCGTCGAGCACCTTCAGCTCACTGCCCGGCGCGGGCCGCCCGACGGTGTGCAGCTTGTCGCGGAATTCATGGCACGCGAGCAGGCACACCACCCCGCCCTCGGTCATCGAATAGATCTCGATCAGTCCGCCCGGCATGCGGCGCAGCACTTCGGCCTTGAGCTCGGCAGAGAAGGGCGCGCTAGTGCAGTATTTGAGCGCGAGCGACGACAGGTCGAACTGGTCGAAGCGCGGCTCGTCCATCAGCCGCTGGTATTGCACCGGCACCAGCATGGTCAGCGTGCTCCGGTCCGCCTGCGCGTGTTCGAGCCATTTCACCGTGTCGAACTTGCCCATGATGCGCACCATCCCGCCTGCCAGCAGCGGCGCGAGGAAGGCGACCATGGTGGTGTTGGAATAGAGCGGGGTCGAGGCGAGCGAGCGCACCGGCAGGCCGGCCTCGAGGAAGCTCGCCGCCGTCGCCGCGAATTGCCGCCAGCGCATCTGGTGAGAGTGGACGATGCCCTTGGGCACCCCGGTGGTGCCGGAGGAATAGATGATGTTGAAATGGTCTTTCAGGTCCGGCTCGAACGCAGGCGCGCTGGTGCCTTCGGGAGCCATCCAGTCAGCCAGATCCTCCAGCGCGATGCGGTCGAGCGAAGGCATGAAATCCGCGCCCAGCTCGGCGCGCTTGGCGGCGTCGATGAACAGGTGCTTTGCCCCCGAATCGCGCGCCATCCCTTCCAGCTGCTCGCGGCTGGCACTGGTGGTGAGCGGTGCGGCGACCCCGCCCGCGCGCACGGCGGCGAGGAAGACCAGCGCGTATTCGATGCTCGAAAGCCCAAGGATCGCGACCGATTGCCCCTGTTGCAGGCCCGTTTCGATCAGCCGCGCGGCGGTGCGCTCGATCCGGTCGGCCATTTCGCCCCACGTAAGTTCGCCCCGATCGTCGCGCAAAGCGGGGGCATCGGGCTGCGCTTCCGCCCATGCCTGAAGGATGCCCGGAAAAGAGCCGAAGCCCGCCTGCAATCGTTCGAGCATGGTCACTAATTTCTCCCGCAAGCTTGTTATCTGCGCCGCTGTTATGCAGTCTGGTGCGAGGATGCCAAGGAGATTGCGGATGTCCGTGAAACGATGGACGATTGCCGTAGCGGCATTGCTGACGGGGTTCGCCGCGCAGGCGCAGGAGACCCATTCCAAGCCGCGCCTGCTGTTCGTCTTTGCGCATCCGGATGACGAGGTGTTCATGGCGCCCGCCATCGCCCGCGCGACCCGCAAGGGGCAACCCGTCACCGTCGTCTTCGCCACCAGCGGTGATCAGGGACCGGGGGTGACGCAGATGGAACGCGGCGCGGCGCTGGCCGAGCTGCGCGAAGGCGAGGCGCGCTGTTCGA
>JBGSPZ010000409.1:0-1717 GCA_041738375.1 Parerythrobacter sp.
GACTTGCCGTCGCCGAAGCGGTGGGCGTAGCGGTTGAAGGTCGTCTCGCGCGGATCGCCCGTCCCGGCATAATTGCGGCGGATATCGGGGCCCGAACGGTTGGTCGGGTCGCGGTCCTTGTATTCGGCGGTCACATTGACATAGGCGGTATCGCCGACCGGCACGCCGAAGTTTGACGCGATGGTGATCGTGTCCCCGTCGCGCCGCTTGCGGTCTTCGCCGGTAAAGGTAATGACCGGGTTGTCGCTCGCGCCGGTCGTCGGCGCAACGCTCGCAACCTGGGCGACATCTTCCATCGTGGTGATGTACTTGCCATAGGTCGCCTGAGCGCGGCCGCCCTCGCTCTTCTTCAGCTGGATGTTGATCACCCCGGCGATGGCGTCGGAGCCGTATTGCGAGGCCGCGCCGTCGCGCAGCACTTCGATCCGCTCGATCGCGAGCGGTGGGATGGTGTTCATGTCGACCCCCGCCGATCCGCGCCCGACCGAGCCATTGAGGTTGAGCAGCGAGGAGATATGCCGCCGCTTGCCGTTGACCAGCACCAGCACCTGGTCGGGCGCGAGCCCGCGCAGTGTAGCAGGGCGCAGCGAATCGGTGCCGTCGGTCAGCGACGGCTGCGGGAAGTTGAACGAGGGCACGAGGTTGTTGAGCAGGCGGTTGGTTTCGGTCGTGCCCTGGTTCAGCAGCGCTTCGGAGGTCAGCACATCGATCGGCACGGTGCTGTCTGCCACCGTCCGGTCGGTCCGCCGAGTTCCGGTGACGATGATCGGATCGTCGTCGGTGAAGGCTGTCTCCGCGCCGTCGTCCTGCGCCTGGGCTGGCTGGACCAGGCTGGCGACGGCAAGCGCGACGAGGGCAGAACCTGAACGGAAAGCGATACGAATGGACATGCGAGAATACCCCAACTGCTAGCCGCACCACACCACGCGGCTCAGCAGGAAATTACACCAGAAGAGAGAATGCAGAAGAATATTACGCAGATAAGCGGCTGATCTTGTCGATTTGTGTCTTTCTGGTGACAGCGCTGGACAGACCGCGAGTTCCTCTACGCTGCTAGTGACGCTTGTCGATTTCACTTTGCGAAGCGATGATGCCCTGCGACCCGTCAAATGGAGGCAGGGCCATGGATGCACGACAGGTGATTGGGCCGTTCGCTTTGATGATCGCGCTGCCGGTGATCCAGCCGCATGCTGCGGTCGCGTGCGAAGCTGTTGCGAACGGCTCATCGCAGATCGCCTTTTCGGACTGGGCGGGTCCGGCGCTGCCGGTCCATCTCCACCGGCCCGCAAGCGCAGGGCCGGACAGCCCGATCGTCTTTGTGATGCACGGAGTGAACCGCGACGGCGACCGCTACCGCGATGAATGGCGCGACCTGTCGGACCGGCACGGCTTCATCGTTGCCGTACCCACTTTCGGGCGCGATGATTTCCCGACCACCGCCTCCTACAACATGGGCAATATCTTCGATGGCGAAGGGGGCCTTCGCCCGCGTGACCGGTGGTCCTTCGCCGCGATCGAACCGTTGTTCGACGAGCTGGTCTGCCGCCTAGGCGGGCGCCAGCAGGACTATGCGCTCTACGGTCATTCGGCCGGCGGGCAATTCGTGCATCGCTACGTTGCCTTCGCCGATGCGCCGCGGCTGCGGGTGGCGGTAGCGGCCAACTCGGGCTGGTACACCATGCCCGACGCGAGGGAGTTTCCTTACGGCTGGGGCGGC
>JBGSPZ010000014.1:0-1694 GCA_041738375.1 Parerythrobacter sp.
TTGCGGCCGACACCGGGCAGGCGGACGAGGTCTTCGCGGCGGTCCGGCACTGCGCCGCCGAATTCGTCGACCAGCAGCTGGCTCAGCGCGATCACATTCTTGGCCTTGGAATTGAACAGGCCGATGGTCTTGATGTGCTCGCGCAGTCCCTCTTCGCCCAGTTCGAGCATCTGCTGCGGCGTCTCGACCCGGGCGAACAGCGCGCGCGTTGCTTTGTTGACCCCGATATCGGTCGCCTGCGCCGAGAGGGCCACCGCCACCACCAGCTGGTAGCAATTGCCGTATTCGAGCTCGGTCTGCGGCTCGGGATTGTCCTCCGCCAGCCGGCGGAAGAACTCGAAGATCTGGTCGCGCGTCACGGCTTCGGATTGTTCGTGCGTTCGAGCGCCGCGAGCTTCGCCTCGACCGCTTCGTCGACCTGGTCGAGCCGTTCGAGATGGGCGCGCATTTCCTCGATCCGCTGGTCGCGGCGGCGCTGCATCGCTTCGGAGAAGGCGGCGGCGATGATCCCGGTAGGCATGGCGACCAGCGCGATGCCCGACAGTGCGACGAACGAGGCGAAGACCTTGCCCAGCGGGGTGATCGGGAAGGCATCGCCATAGCCCACCGTGGTCAGCGTGATGACCGCCCACCACAGCGCGCGCGGGATGCTGCCGAACTGCTCGGGCTGGACATCGCCTTCGGTGAGGTAGAGCGCGGTCGCGCCGAACAGCAGCAGCATGCCCGCCAATGCGAAGGTGACGATCAGATCGTCGCCGCGATCCTTCACCGCGCCCCACACCTCGCGCAGCGCGCGGGCGAAGCGGCCGAACTTCATCACCGCGATCACCCGCAGCAGCCGGATCGTGCGCAGCACCGCCGAATGCGACACGAACAGCGGCAGCAGCGAAGCCACGACCACCGCGAGATCGATCAGCCCGAGCGGCGAGCGGATGAAGCGCCAGCGTTTAGCCCAGTCGCTCTCCGGCCCCGGGTTCTCCGCCGCTGCGTAGATGCGGGCGAGGTATTCGGCGAGAAAGATCGCGCCGAACACCGCCTCGACGATCAGCAGTTCGTAATGCCACGCATCGTGGAGATCGGCTTCGGTCGAGAGGACTGCAGTGCACACCGCAAGCAGGATGATCGCCACCAGCAGCTTGTTGAGCAGCGTCAGCCGCCCGTCGAACTCCACGCCGGTAAACAGCTGGTGGTGGAGATATTTGCGCAAGCCCCCCCTGCTCCCGCTCACCGCAGCCAGCGGATCATGTTGGGATAGGTCGGCACCCCGGCGGCGAGCGCGCGCATCAGGTCGAGCTCGGCCATGCCCAGCGCGGCGAGCCCGTCGGCCCCTTCGAACCGGCCGAGCGCATAGCATTTGGCGGCGAATTCGTAGCCGCCCTTGTAGCCTTCGGGGTGGAACAGCTGGCGCAGGCCGACATCGCATTGCCTCGCCGCGGCATAGGACCAGGCGATCGCCATATATTCTTCCGTCTGGTCGGGCTCGAGCGCGCCCAGCGCCTCACGGCGAGCGGGATCGGTCACCGCTATATGCCCGCCTTCGTGCAACAGGTCGCCCGGCCACACCGGGGTTTCGGGGTCGATCACCACCGCGCCGCCTGCGATGATGAAGCCGTCGACCGGCTGGTCCATCTCCTCGCTTTGCCGCAGCCGCACGGGAATGCCCACTTCGGCCAGGAAGGCGAGGCAGCGCGCCC
>JBGSPZ010000019.1:0-3584 GCA_041738375.1 Parerythrobacter sp.
ACGCCGGTCGGCCGGCTCGCGCCGGTGCTGGTCGGCGGGGTTACGGTGACCAATGTCACGCTGCACAACCGCGACGAGATAGCCAGGCTCGGCGTGCGTCCGGGCGACCGCGTGCTGGTCCAGCGGGCGGGTGACGTGATCCCGCAGGTGGTGAAGAACCTCACTCCGGATGCGGCGCGTGAACCCTTCGTCTTCCCTGATCACTGCCCCGAATGCGGCAGCGAAGCGGTCGCCGAGGAGGGCGAGGTCGATGTCCGCTGCACCGGCGGGCTGATCTGCCCGGCGCAACGCACCGAGCGCCTCAAGCATTTCGTCAGCCGCGCCGCACTCGATATCGAGGGGCTGGGCGAGAAGACCATCGACCAGTTCTTCGCCAAGGGCTGGCTCGAAAGCCCGGCGGACATCTTCCGGCTGAAGGATCGCCGCGAGGAAATTCTCGCGCTCGAAGGGTGGAAGGACAAGTCTGTCGATAACCTGTTGGTATCGGTGGAAAACAAGCGCCAACCCGATGCCGCGCGGCTGCTGTTCGGCCTCGGTATCCGCCATGTCGGTGCGGTCACCGCGCGCGACCTGATGAAGAACTTCCACGAATTGCCGTCGCTGCGTGAGGCTGCCGAGAAGGCCCATTCGGGAGACGCCGAGGCCAAGGCGAACCTGACCAGCATCGACGGCATCGGCGGCGCGGTGGTCGAGGCGCTCGGCGACTTCTTCCACGAACCGCACAATGTCGCGGTGTGGGAAGACCTGCTCTCCGAAGTCAGCCCGCCGCCCTATATCGTCGAAACGCTCGACTCACCCGTCGCAGGCAAGACGGTGGTTTTCACCGGCAAGCTCGAGACCATGAGCCGCGACGAGGCCAAGGCGCAGGCCGAGCGGCTGGGTGCCAAGGCCGCGGGCTCGGTCAGCGCCAAAACCGATCTCGTAGTCGCGGGGCCAGGGGCGGGGAGCAAGCTCAAGAAGGCAGCCGAGCTCGGCATCGAAGTGATCGACGAGGCGGGCTGGGCGGCGATCGTGGCCGCTGCGGGATAGAGTCCGTTAAGCAGTTCTAAGAACCTGTAACCTATAGGTTTGGCTCCGGCGGCGGAGGCACGGGCAATGCGGTTCCTGGCAGCGATGATCTGTGCCCTGTTTGCGGGCCTGCTCGGCAGTTGTTCGGACGATGCCCCGGGCGGATCGATCTTCAGCAGCTTCACCTCGCCCGACTATGTCGAGCCGCCGTTCGAGCCGCGCAGCACCTGGGCGGCCAAGGTCCTCAAGGACGGGAAAATCCCCGATCGCGGTTTCCTCGCCGCCTATTTCGACCATTCGCAAAGCGCGCCGGTGTTCCATACCGATGAGGTGGACGGGATCGCAGTGAAATACGCGTGGGACGAGTTGCACCAGATCAAATCGGAGGACTTCGCCGCCTACTGGATTGGTCAGGTCGACATGCCCGAGGGCGGCAAGCGGACCTTTGCGGTCAGCCAGAGCCGGGCCAGATCGCGGATCTTCATCGACGGCAAGCTGGTGTTCCCGCAAGGCAGCGTAGCCGGATTCGACAACGGCTTTGCCTCCAACCGCCGCATGGCCGCGCCGTCGGGTGCGGATACCGCAGGCAAAAGCGGCGAGTTCACCCACTACTTCGCCCCCGGCAAGCACCTGATCGAGGTCGAATTCGTCAACAACTGGCACACCACCGAATACAAGGTCACCATCGGCGAAGTGCAGGCCGCTCCGCTAAGCGACAGCGAACTGCGCAGCGCGATGGGCAAGCTCGACGGGGACGAGATTTTCTATGTCGGCATCTACGAGAGCGACAACCGGGACACCTCGGTCGAGGTCGACCTGCCGCGCACCGGGAAGCCGGCGATCGTCTGGCTCGATTCCTACGAAGGTGTCGACTGGTCGATCGATGCGCCCGACGGGGTCGAAGCGGTGGTGATCGCGTCATACGCGCCCGGCTCGCGGGTAGTCGCGCCGGACGGGGTCAAGATTTTCCGTGCCCATTCGCGGCTCGGCATTCGCGAGGTCGGGCGGGTCGGCGGGTGCCACTGCACAGGCGGCAGATTCCGCTGCGAACAGTCGGGCGGGATTGCCGGATTGAGCACTGCGCTGGGGCGCAGCACGGGCAAATCGCTTGTCGGCCTCGCCACCGCCTACAGCACCGCCAGCATCTCCGTCCGCAGCTACGACGCTGGCGAGCGGACGCGGGCGGAGGAGGTCGCGGCGAAGACCGAAGAAGCGCGGCGCATATGCGAAGCCAGTGGCGATCCCGATTTCGACAGCATGTTCGACTAGGCAGATTGTAGTGTAGCTGCCCGATGCGGTATGGCGGCGGCGGGATGGAATGGGGCGGTCGATGGCGGGATATCTCAAGAACCTGATGCGCGATCTCGAGGCGCACACCGAAGTGCGGCGGTTCGGGAGCGGGTGGCTGTCGGGCTTCTTCGCGCTTTTGCTGGCGATCACCGCGCTGCTGATGGTCGTCGCGCTGCGCTATCCCGAATGGTTTGCGACGCCCGAGCTCAATGTCGTGAAGGGCTGGTCGGGCTTCCGCCCCCTGCTCCACCTGATCCTGCTGGCGAGCTACGCGCTGTCGCTGCTAAGCCTGCTGCTGCGCTCGCGTAAGGTGCTGGGGGTGACCGCGCTGATGATCGGCCTTGGAGCGGCTTTGCTCGGCGGGGCGAATGTCCAGCCCGATGAAACGCGCAGTTGGGGCATCTTCTTCGGGCTCGACTTCTTCATCGTCAACCTGCTGGTTACCGGCTTCATGTTCGCGCCGCTGGAACGGCTGGTGCCGCATAAGCGCGCGCAGCGATTGTTCCGCACCGAATGGCGCGAGGACCTGTTCTATTTCCTCGTCAGCACGATGTTCGTGCAATTGCTCAGCTTCCTCGCGCTGGCACCGCAGGCTTTCGTCAATGCCAACACCGGCAGCTTCGACGCTTTCAGAGCGATGATCTACGGTCTGCCGTGGGTGGTGCAGTTCGCGATCGTGCTGGTTGCGTCGGACATCGTGCAGTATTTCTTCCACCGCAGCTTCCATCGCTGGCCGTTCCTGTGGGGGTTCCACGCGATCCACCACAGCGCGAAGTCGATGGACTGGCTGGCGGGGTCGCGGATGCATTTCATCGAAATCATCCTGCTGCGTGCGGTGACAAGCCTGCCGCTGTTCACCCTCGGCTTCGCGCCTTCGGTGATGCAGGCCTATATAGGTTTCATCTATGTCTGGTCGTCGCTGCTGCACGCCAATGTGAAAGGCGATTTCGACCGGCTCGGCCACTGGATCGCCACCCCGCGCTTTCACCACTGGCACCACGGGCTGGAGCGCGAGGCGTTCGACGTCAATTTCGCGATCTTCTTCCCGTGGATCGACAAGCTGTTCGGCACTTTCCACCTGCCGCAAGGGCGCTGGCCGAAGGACTACGGCATCCCCGAGGATGTGCCGCGCAGCTATGGCAAGCAGTTCCTCTATCCGTGGACGCGGACGGGCAAAAAGACTGACGATGGTGCCGCAGTCGATCCAGCCGAATAGAGTCTTGTCGGTGCGCAAAGCACTGGCGCTATGCGCGCTGGCCTTCGCCGCGCTCTGCGCCGCTGCGTGC
>JBGSPZ010000031.1:0-14084 GCA_041738375.1 Parerythrobacter sp.
TCCGAATAAAAAGCCATTCCCTGTTTTCGGAGATTGGCGATCGCGCTTTTCACCTTGGCGCCGCCGGTGCCGAGGATCCGCGCCATGCGGAACAGATGGCGGTCTGCCAGGCGACGGCGCAGCGGCTCGAGGAAACCGGCGCAATCGGTGTTGTAACCGGTGAGCGTACTGTCCTCTCCGCGCACGACAGTGTTCACCGCACCGATTCTCTGCGCCTGCGGGTCGAGCCGGTCGAGCAGCGGCATGATCGCCTGCTTGTGCGGCATGGTGACATTGCAGCCGCGCCATGCGGGATCGGATCGGCGCGAGGCGAGATAGGCCTCGAGCCCATCGGGCGAGACATGCGCGCGGCCATAGGTCGCACCGATGCCAGCTTTGTCGAGCCAGAAGCCATGAATCGCGGGCGATTTCGACTGCGCGATCGGATCGCCGATGACTTCGGCATAGGCTGTCGTCACGCGCCCAGCACCCCGTGCGTACGCAGCGCGGCGAGCACCTGCAACAGCGGCATGCCCAGCACGGTGAACTGGTCGCCGTCGATCCGGTCGAACAGCTGGACGCCCGGCCCCTCGATCCGGAACACGCCTACGCAGTGCGATACGGCGGGCCATTCGGTGTCGAGATAGGCGGCGATGAAATCCTCACTCAGGTCGCGAACGACGAGCCGAGCGATATCGTGCCCGACCCACGCAACCTTGCCGCCGCGCATCAGGCTGGCCGCGCTGTGGAGCTCCATCACCTGGCCCGAAAAGGCGCGCAGATGCTCGGCAGCATCGTCGCGCGACGCGGGCTTGTCGAACCTCCGCCCCTCAACCACCACCAGCGAATCGCTACCCAGCACCCATGCATCCGGCCGAGTGGCGGAAACCGCAGCCGCCTTGGCCGCCGCCAGCGCCTGCGCGACTTCTTCCGGCGGAGCATCGACCATTTCGGCTTCCAGCGTGCGTTCGTCGATTTCCGCCGGGATAGCTTCGTGCGTCAGTCCCGCAGCATCGAGCATCGCCCGGCGCGAGGCGCTCTTCGAAGCGAGGACGAAGCCGCTGCCCGTCAGAGCATCCGCGCTCATATCGGCTTGCTGCCTTCGAATGGGTCGTCCGCCTTGCGGTCGCGCTCGCCCAGCAGGCGAATGACCGCGGCGGCGGTCTCCTCGATCGAACGCCGGGTGACATCGATCACCGGCCAGCCGTTGTCCGCGAACATCCGGCGCGCGAACTGGATCTCGTCGCGCACTTTCTCGCTGTCGACATAGGAAGTCTCGGTCGCTTCGTTCAGGCTGAGCAGGCGGTTGCGCCGGATCTGGACCAGCCGTTCGGGCGCAGTTGTCAGGCCGACAACGAGCGGCTTCTTGAGTTGGAACAGGCTGGCGGGCGGCGGACTTTCCACCACCAGCGGGATGTTGGCCGTCTTATAGCCCCGGTTGGCGAGATAGATGCTGGTCGGCGTTTTCGAGCAGCGCGACACGCCCGCCAGCACGATGTCGGCGTCTTCCCAGTCCTCCCACCCGATCCCGTCGTCATGCGCGATGGTGAAGTGGATTGCATCGACCCGTCTGAAATAGGCATCGTCCATCAAATGCTGTCGGCCCGGACGACCATGCGCTTCCTGCCCTAGCTGCGCCTCGAGCGCTGCGGTCACCGCATCGAGCGCCGGAACCGCAGGGAGGCCGAGTTGACGGCAATGCTCCTCCAGCCGCGCTCGAGTTTCGGGGTTAACCAGAGTGAACAGCACCAACCCGGGATTGCTCGCCAGTTCCGGAACGATCCGGTCGAGATGCTGGCGCGAGCGCACCATGGGCCAGAAATGGCGCACGATATCCGCGTCCTCGAACTGGGCGAGCGCGGCCTTTGCGACCATCTCCAGCGTTTCGCCGGTCGAATCGGATACGAGGTGGAGATGCAGGCGGCTCATGCAGCGAGGGATCGCATTCGGGCTGTGGACAATGCCCGGCATAAACCATGGCACAGCCCTGGCGACAAGTTCGGAGCGCGATTCCATGCCCGCTGCGAGTCCTCCCCACAGCAATTTGTGGACAGCCTCGCATGGTTTTCGACAGGCTGGGGATAGCGGGGAGACATTGTGTTTGACTCAGGCGTTCCGCAGAGTCGCATAGCGTCGGTCGGCTGTTCAAACCGGGAGAAATCGGGCACGGAACGCTTGTCCCCGCAATCCACAGGGCCAACAGACTCCTTCAACCCTTTTATAAAATTTCATTTTATTGTTAGGAAGGCTCGATGCCCGGCATTCTTCTCGACACATTGCGCGGTTCGCGGAGCGATCAGGTTCCGATGTGGCTTATGCGTCAGGCAGGTCGCTACCTGCCGGAATACCGCGATCTGCGTGCCCGGAAGGGTGGTTTCCTGGCCCTTGCCTACGATAGCGAAGCGGCGGCCGAAATTACGCTCCAGCCGATCCGCCGGTTCGGATTCGACGGCGCGATTCTGTTTTCTGACATCCTTGTGATCCCGCATGCCATGGGACAGGACCTGTGGTTCGAAGCGGGCGAGGGGCCGCGGCTGGCGCCCCCACTGGTCGACGCGGTGTGGCAGGCGCTCGAGACCGCAACAGACAGGCTCGATCCGATCTATCAAACCGTGCGCCTGACGCGCGCTGCGCTCGGTCCCGAAACCACTATGCTCGGTTTTGCCGGCAGCCCGTGGACGGTCGCGACCTATATGGTCGCAGGTCAGGGCTCCAAGAACCAGGAAGAAACGCGTGCGCTGGCCTACCGCGATCCTGCTGCATTCGCATCGTTGATCGAGGCGATCGAGACAGCGACGGTGGATTATCTCGTCGGGCAGATCGATGCCGGGGTGGAGGCGGTGCAGCTGTTCGACAGCTGGGCGGGCAGTCTCGCACCCGATCAATACGAACGCTGGGTGATCGCGCCGAATGCGCGGATCACCGCACAGCTCAAGGCGAAGCGCCCCGAGACCCCGGTGATCGGTTTTCCCAAGGGATCGGGGGAGAAGCTCACTGCCTATGCGCGCGAGACGGGGGTGGATGCCGTCGGGGTCGACGAAACGATCGATCCGCAGTGGGCGGCGCGCGAATTGCCCGCTGGGATGCCGGTGCAGGGCAATCTCGATCCCCTCCTGCTCTTGGCTGGTGGCGACGCGCTTCATGCTCGGGTCGAGACCATTCTGACCGCCTTTGCCGGTCGGCCGCATGTGTTCAACCTCGGCCACGGGATCGGGCAATTCACCCCGATCGAGCATGTCGAGGCTCTCGTGGCACAAGTCCGCAGTTGGCAGGGGTGACGCGGGCCCAAGCCGGGACTATACCGTGCCAATGCAGGAATTCCTCACATTGACCTATTTCTGGCTCAAGGCGGGCCACATCATTTTCATGGTGTTCTGGATGGCGGGCCTGTTCATGCTGCCGCGCCAGATGCTCTATCTCCACCCGGCTGCTGCAGGATCGCCCGAGGCCGCTGTGTGGGACAAGCGGATGGGTCTGTTGCGCAAGATCATCCTTACTCCCAGCATTGTCGTGGTGTGGGTGCTCGGTCTGCTGCTCGCATCGCATATCGGTGCCTTCAGCCAGGGCTGGTTTCACGCCAAGCTGCTGCTGGTGATCGCGCTGTCGGGCTATCATGGCTGGATGGTGGTGCAGGCGAAGAAGATGATGGCCGGTGAACGGCCGTTGAGCGAGAGGCAGCTGCGGTTGTGGGGCGAGTTCCCTGCTATCATCCTCGCCTTCGTGGTGGTGCTGGTGGTCGTCAAACCGTTTTGACCGCGCGACGCGGTCTGCGATTGCGGAATATTGGCCGATTGACGACGCGCGAGCGCAGGCGTATTTGCGCACCACCTACCGGCTGAGGCACCGCATTCCAATCAGCGTTGCCGGGTCTGCTTTCTCCAAGCCCGATGACCTGCCGGCCATTCTCCATTCTGGACTCGAACTATGCATCTCAAAGAACTCAAAGCAAAAACCCCGGCCGAGCTTGTCAGCATGGCCGAAGAACTCGGCGTCGAGGGCGCTTCGACCATGCGGCGGCAGGATCTGCTGTTCAGCATCCTGCGCGAGCTGGCCGAAGACGAAGAATACGACGAAAAGATCATGGGTATCGGCACGATCGAGGTGCTGCAGGACGGCTTCGGCTTCCTGCGCAGCCCCGAAGCGAACTACCTTGCCGGCCCCGACGATATCTATGTTTCGCCCAACCAGGTCCGCAAATGGGGTCTGCGCACCGGCGACACGGTCGAGGGCGAGATTCGCGCCCCCCGCGAAGGCGAGCGCTATTTCGCGCTGACCAGCCTTGCGAGTGTCAATTTCGAGGATCCCGACCAGGTGCGCCTGCGGACCAATTTCGACAATCTGACGCCGCTCTATCCCGATGAAAAGCTCTCGCTCGATACGCTCGACCCGACGGTGAAGGACAAGAGCGCGCGGGTGATCGACATCATCTCGCCGCAGGGCAAGGGCCAGCGCGCGCTGATCGTTGCCCCGCCGCGCACGGGTAAGACCGTGCTGCTGCAAAACATCGCCAAGGCGATCACCGACAACCACCCTGAAGTCTTCCTGCTGGTGCTGCTGGTCGATGAGCGGCCCGAGGAAGTCACCGATATGCAGCGCAGCGTGAAGGGCGAGGTGATCTCCTCGACCTTCGACGAGCCTGCCACGCGCCATGTGCAGGTTGCCGAAATGGTGATCGAAAAGGCCAAGCGGCTGGTCGAGCACAAGCGCGACGTGGTGATCCTGCTCGATTCGATCACCCGCCTCGGCCGTGCCTACAACACGGTGGTGCCGAGCAGCGGCAAGGTGCTGACCGGCGGTGTCGATGCGAATGCGCTCCAGCGGCCCAAGCGCTTCTTCGGCGCGGCGCGCAATATCGAGGAAGGCGGATCGCTTTCGATCATCGCCACCGCGCTGATCGATACCGGCAGCCGGATGGACGAAGTCATCTTCGAAGAGTTCAAGGGCACGGGTAACAGCGAAATCGTGCTCGACCGCAAGGTCGCCGACAAGCGCATCTTCCCCGCGCTCGATGTGGGCAAGAGCGGCACCCGCAAGGAAGAGCTGCTGGTCGAGAAGGACAAGCTGTCCAAGATGTGGGTCCTGCGCCGTATCCTCATGCAGATGGGCACCGTCGACGCGATGGAATTCCTGCTCGACAAGATGAAGGATTCGAAGACCAACGAAGACTTCTTCGCCACCATGAACCAGTAAGCTTCGCGTGGCGGTCGAACAGCAGGTTCGCGTGCTCATCGGGTCAGGCCGGCAGGCCGACGCCATCGCGCTGGTCGAGCGTGAGGCGGTGGGGGGCGACACGTGGTCGCAATTCTGCCTCGCACAGTGGAAGCTGCAGGGGCAGGGCGTTCCGCTCGATGTCGCAGGGGCGGTGGGCTGGCTCGAGCGCGCTTCTGCGGCCGGCATGGAGCAGGCCTCGATGGCGCTGATCACGTTTTATGCCACCGGTACAGGCTGTAAGGAGAATCCCGAGCGCGCCCGTGAATTGTTGGAGGCTCTGCGGACGAAGGTCGGTTTTGCCGAGGCGCAGATGCGTGTGCTCGAGCAGGTCGTCGAACCGCAGGATATCCCCTTCGAAACCTTGTCCGAGGCACCGCTCGTCAGGATCTATCGCGGGGTGCTGGCTCCGGTCGAAAGCCGTTCTATCCGCGAGCTGGCCGAGCCTTTGCTGGAACCTTCATTCGTGATCGATCCTGCAAGCGGGCGGCGCATCCCGCATCCGGTGCGCACCTCGACCGGCATGAGCTTCGGCCCGCTGGGGGAGAACCTGGTGATCAACCGGATCAACCGGCGCATCGCGAAACTGACATCGACCCAATACGCTTGGGCCGAGCCGCTGCACGTGCTCCGCTACGCGCCGGGCCAGCAATATCGCGCGCATGTCGATGCCCTGCCGGGTGTCGCGAACCAGCGACAATTGACCGCGATCCTGTTTTGCAACGATGGGTTCGAGGGCGGCGCTACGGTTTTCCCTCGCATAGGGCTCGAGGTGCGGGGCAACGAAGGCGATATGCTGCTGTTTGCCAACACCCTGCCCGACGGGCGATCCGACCCTGCCAGCGAGCATGCCGGTCTGCCGGTTACCGCCGGTGAGAAATGGATCGCCACGCGCTGGATTCGCCAGCGGCGCTACCACCCGTGGGAGCCGGAAACGGCGCGTTAGGCCGACTTGGCCCGTTCGAGCTGCGCCGCCATCATTTCCCACACTTTGTTCACTGCCTTCAGCGGGCGGACCATCACCTTGAAATCGGCGATCATGCCGTTCTCGTCGAAGCGGATCAGATCGATTCCGTTGACGTGGATACCCTCCATTTCGGTTGTGAACTCGAGCATCGCGTTATTCCCATCGACCAGCTCGCGTACATAGGCGAAGCTTTCGTTGCCGAGCGTCTGCCCCGCAGCGGAGAGATAGGCGACCACGATCGGCCGGCCGACCTGCGGCGTATGCACCACGGGCGAATGGAACACGGCATCCTCGCGGATTATCGCGGCCAGCGCTGCGGGATCGCTGCCAGACTCGATCACTTCATGCCAGCGGGCGAGACCGATCTTTGCACTCATTCCCTCACTCCTTTCAAGGTTGCTGCATGCTTGGCACCATCTGTCGGCGCAAGTCCAGAGGATCAATCCCCGGCAGACGGCTCGCCGCGACTCGTCACGGGGTGTACCCGGCCAATGCACTGAAATAGCTGCCAACATGGCTCATATTGCGTTTCGGCAGACTTGCGCTATTCGAGCTCCATGCTGCGCCAGTATCTCTATATCAGCACAGCCGGGGGGCTCGACAACGCGGCGATCGAGGACATTCTCGAGGCCTGCCAGCGCAACAATCGCGAGCGCAATGTGACCGGGCTGCTGCTCTACAACGGGCGCAACTTTCTGCAATTGCTCGAAGGCGAGGCGAGCGACCTGTTCTGGGTCATGCGCAAGATCGGCAGCGATCCGCGCCACAGCGGGGTAAGCCGGCTGGCGGATCGCGCGGTCGACGAGCGGGTCTGCCCAGGCTGGCTGATGCGGCATATCCGCTTGGCTGACGATCTCGACCAGCGCCGGGCGGCGCTCGACAGCGAGCTGCCGGAGGCACTCGACCCGGCCTTGCGCGAGATCATGCTGAATTTTGCGGCGCTGAATTGATGACGGAAAGAGCAGCGGATGATTGCCTGGCGCTGGTGGCAATCGTCGTTTCGCGGGTCGAGGCTGCAGTCCTGGCCTCCATGCTTGAGGCCAATGGCATCGCCGTGCATATCGGCGGCTTCTGGCATGCTTCGGTTGAAGTCAATTCGCTCGCACTCGGGGGCCATCGATTGTATGTCGCGGCGGGCGAGCATGCTGCGGCCAGCGAACTGCTGCGCGAGGCGGGTGTCGAAACGAGCTGGTCTTTCAGCTATGGCGCCCGGCGGGCTGTGTTGCGATTCCTTGCCCTGCCGCTGAGTATTGCCGGGTTGACGATCGGCGCGGGCATCGTGGCCGGGGCGTTGCCGTTTTGGGCCCTGTTGCAGGTGCCTTTCGCTGTGCTCGGGGTTCCGGTCAATCCGCAGGGCCGGCCAGACTATTTTCTCTCGCCAAAGCCAGCCTGACGCGAATGTGAGCTTGTTGCTTGCCGAACAGCTCAAGGCGACCCACATAGCCAATCATGAGCCGATTGAGGGAGGAATGACGATGAAGGTCCAGATCGAGATCGATTGTACGCCTGAAGAGGCCCGGACCTTCATGGGTCTGCCCGATGTCGACAAGGCCAATGCGGTCTATGTCGATACGATCACCAAGGCGATGAAGGGCGTATCGAGCCCCGACCAGTTGCAGGAATATGCCAAGCATCTCGCGCCGATGGGGCAGATCGGCATGAAGCTGTTCCAGAATTTCGTCGAGGGCGCGGCTTCGGCCGGCATGGGTTCGGCACGCAGCAGTAAGAGCAAGTCGGACGATTGACCATCGCCCGCTGACGGCTGTGGACACCATTTACGCACTATCGAGCGGCCGCCCGCCCGCAGCCATCGCGGTCGTAAGAGTAAGCGGTCCGGCTGCAGGCAGCGCGCTTGATGCCATGGTTGGCTCCCGCCCGGCTCCACGGGTTGCGCAGCTGAGGGTGCTGCGCGACGCGGCGGGCAACATTCTCGATCGCGCCATGGTGATCTGGCTTCCCGGTCCCGCCAATGCGACGGGCGAGGACACTGCCGAATTCCATCTTCACGGCGGCTCGGCGGTGGTCGTTGCCGTCGAGCGCGAACTTGGCACATTGCCGGGTCTCCGCAAGGCCGAAGCGGGGGAGTTCACCCGCCGCGCCTTTGCCAATGGGAGGATCGATCTGGCCGAGGCGGAGGGGCTGGCCGATTTGCTGGAGGCGGAGACCGAATTGCAGCGCCGCCATGCCGTCGCGTTGGCCGGCGGGGCCTTGTCGCAGCAGGTCGAGCGATGGCGTGATGCGGTGCTCGACCTTTCGGCACAGGTCGAGAGCGCGCTCGATTTCTCCGACGAAGGCGATGTCGGCGATGTCCCGCCGGCATTCGCCAAGGCGCTCGAGGAACTTTCGGAAGAGTTGGCGGCGTGGCTTGCCCGTCCGCGGGCGGAAAGATTGCGCGAGGGCTTCCGGGTCGTCATCGCCGGTCCGCCAAATGCGGGGAAATCCACACTATTCAATACGTTAATCGGTGACGAAGCTGCAATTGCGACCCCGATTCCGGGTACGACCCGCGATGTTCTCGAGCGTCCGGTGTCGATTCAAGGGGTACCCTTTACATTTGTCGATACCGCGGGCCTGCGCGCGGATAGTAGCGATGCGATTGAGATCATCGGCATCGAGCGCGCACAGGCGCAGGCCGCTATGGCCGACTGCGTGCTGTGGTTGGGGCCTCAGGGCGAAGGTCCAGCAGGCGCTTGGGAAATCACCGCGAAGGCCGATCTCGATGTCTCTCAGCACAAGGGCGAAAGGGGGCTTCGCGTCTCGGCGTTAAGCGGAGAGGGCATCGAAGGCCTGAAAGCGGCGCTGGTCGAGCATGCAGGCGCGGCCTTGCCTGCGCCTGGCAGCGTTGCCTTGAACGCCCGACAGCATGGCCTGCTAAGCGAATTGTATGGCGCGCTGCGATCCATCGGGTCCGAGCACGACCTGCTGATTGTCGGTGAGAATCTGCGCCTTGCGCGTGCGACGCTCGACAGGATGATTGGGCGAGCCTCGACCGAGGACATGCTCGATGCGCTGTTCGGGCGGTTCTGTATCGGCAAGTAGAATTGATGAAGCCGTTTCGGGTCTCGGCTATGTGATGTTCCACGTGGAACATCGCTTTGCTTTGACCTCTGTCGTCCGCGTGGGTAAGCGGCGCGCATGCGCAACTTCGACATCCTCGTTGTCGGCGGCGGTCATGCCGGTGTCGAAGCGGCCTGCGTTGCCGCGCGGATGGGCGCGCGCGTCGGCCTGGTGACTTTCGATGCCCAGGCGATCGGCGCAATGAGCTGCAACCCGGCAATTGGCGGGCTCGGCAAGGGGCATCTGGTGCGCGAGGTCGATGCTTTCGACGGCATTATCGGCCGTGCCGCCGATGCCGCTGCAATCCACTACCGAATGCTCAATCGCTCGAAGGGCAGCGCGGTCTGGGGCCCGCGGGTGCAGGCTGACAGGAAGCTGTTCAAGGCCGAGGTCGGGCGGATCGTAGCCGCGCAGGAAAGTCTTTCGGTGATCGAGGACGAGGCGGCCGAGCTGTTGCTGGATGGCGGCAGCGTGGCAGGGCTGCGGCTGGGCAGCGGAGGCGACCTGGCGGCCCGGGCGGTCATCCTGTGTACCGGCACATTCCTCGGCGGGACCCTGTTTCGCGGCGAAGAGCGGCTGGTCGGAGGCCGTATTGGCGAAGCCTCCGCCCACCGGCTCGCTGCGCAGCTGCGCGAGGCGAGACTGCCCATGGCACGGCTGAAAACCGGGACGCCTCCGCGGCTTGACGGGCGCACGATCGACTGGGCGCGGCTGGAAGAACAGCCTTCCGAGAATGACCCGTGGTGTATGTCGCCAATGACCGGCAGGCGCGCCAATCCGCAGGTCTTCTGCGCCATTACCCGCACCAATGCCCGTAGTCATGACATTATCCGCGCAAATCTCGATCGATCTCCGCTGTTCACCGGCGCAATCGACGCACAGGGGCCGCGCTACTGCCCTTCGATCGAGGACAAGATCCACCGCTTTGGCGACCGCGACGGGCATCAGGTTTTTCTCGAACCCGAAGGCCTGTCGACGCACCTGGTCTATCCCAACGGGATCAGCACTTCTCTGCCCGCCGATGTCCAGCTCGCGATGCTGCGAACGATGGATGGCCTCGAGCAGGTGTCGATCGAGATGCCGGGATATGCGGTCGAGTACGATCACATCGATCCGCGCGCTTTGACGAAGGGACTCGAACTGCGCGCAATCCCGGGCCTATACTGTGCCGGGCAAATCAATGGCACGACCGGCTACGAAGAAGCCGCAGCACAGGGCTTGGTTGCCGGGATGCATGCGGGCGCGGCGGTGCTCGGCCGCAAACCGGCACCACTCGACCGGGCGAACAGCTACATGGCGGTCATGGTTGACGACCTCACCCTGCACGGCGTGAGCGAACCCTATCGCATGCTGACCTCACGGGCCGAATACCGCCTCCGCCTGCGGGCCAACAACGCGACCAGCAGGTTGACGCCGCTTGCAGCCGAAGCAGGGTGCTTGGGGAGGGAGCGTGAAGAGTGGTTTGTGCGCCGGGAGGCATTACGGGCGAAAATGCGCTGCGAGCTGGATTCGGCGGTCCCCGCGACAGAGCTGGTCGCGCAGGGACTTGATGTCAGACGGGACGCGGGTGTGCGGCCTCTGGCCGAATGGCTGCGGTTCGGCAGCGTTGGGCTTGCCGCGCTTTCCCCCTGGCTGTCGGACGTGTTTCACGTGGAACAGGACATTGCCAGCGAGCTGGCAGAAGATGCCGCATACGCGCCCTATCTCGAACGCCAGGAAGCCGAGCTGCGGGAAATGCGCAGGAGTGTGGGGGTAAAGCTCTCGCCCGATTTCCCCTACGCACAGGTGCCCGGCCTCTCGAATGAAATGGTCGAGCGGCTGAGCAGGGCGATGCCGGAAGATCTTGCAGCCGCGGCTCGGGTCCGCGGTATCACCCCGGCCGCACTCTCTGCGCTGCTGGTTCATGCTCGCCGCCGCGAGCAAATGGCCGCATGACCGGCGAAGATTCAGCGCGCAGCTATGTTGCGTCGTTGTGCGATGCTGCGGCGATGGCGCGGGTGGAGCGCTTCGTTGCGCTGTTGCTCGAGGAGAATTCGCGCCAGAACCTGATAGCGAGACCGACCGAATCGACCGTGTGGCAACGCCATATTGCCGACAGCGCGCAATTGCTGGACCATGTTTCGGTCCTATCCTCCGGCAGGCCTTGGCTCGATCTCGGGTCCGGGCCCGGATTGCCGGGCCTGGTTATCGCGATGCTCCGCCCCGAATGGGAGGTCGTACTGGTCGAATCGCGCCGGAAACGCTTCGAGTGGCTCGAACATGTCGCGGGGGCGCTGGGTTTGGCCAATTGCAGGATCGAAAGTTGCCGTCTCGAACGGGTCGAATCGTTCCAAGCCGGGACGATTAGCGCGCGCGCTTTCGCTCCGTTGCGACGTATCCTCGATCTGTCCGCAAGGTTCTCCACAACCGACACCCTGTGGCTGTTGCCCAAGGGGCGTTCGGCGGCGCAGGAAGTCGAGGAACTGCCCAAGCGACTGAGGCAGATGTTTCACGTGAAACAGTCGGCAACCGATGTCGAGGCAGGTATCGTCGTCGGGCATCTGAGCAAGACGGCGTTCGCCCGGCTTGATGGAGGGAAAGCATGATCACCATAGCCATCGCCAATCAGAAGGGCGGGGTGGGAAAGACCACCACGGCGATCAACATCGCGACCGCTATGGCAGCCACCGGATGGCGGACCCTGCTGGTCGACCTCGATCCGCAAGGGAATGCCTCGACAGGGCTCGGGATCGATGCCGCACACCGTGAAAGCTCCACTTATGATGTGCTGATTGACGAACGCTCCATCCAGGACTGCATCCATGCAACCGAGATACCCGGGCTCGACCTCATTCCCGCTACAGTTGATCTGAGCGGCGCTGAAGTCGAGCTCGTATCGGTTGAAAATCGTACGCATCGTTTGGGGTCGGCACTGAGGCAGCATCGCGGACACGACATTTGCTTTATCGATTGCCCCCCCTCGCTCGGGCTGCTGACGCTCAATGCGCTTGGGGCGGCCGACACATTGCTGGTCCCGCTTCAATGCGAGTTCTTCGCACTGGAAGGGCTCAGCCAGCTGCTGCAAACGGTCGAACAGGTCCAGCAGCGCTTCAACCCCGACCTGGGCATAATCGGGATCGCTCTGACCATGTTCGACCGCCGGAACCGGCTGACCGACCAGGTGGCGGATGACGTGCGCGATTGCCTTGGCAATCTGGTGTTCGAGTCGGTGATCCCGCGCAATGTGCGCCTGTCCGAAGCGCCGAGCCATGGCTTGCCGGCCCTAATCTACGATCACAACTGCACCGGAAGCCGCGCCTATATCGCGCTGGCCCGCGAACTCATCGGACGTCTGCCCGAACAGAGGAAAGCGGCATGAGCAACCCGACCGACCCGATCCGCTTCTCGGTGCCGCTGCGCAACCAAGGCGAAAAGCCCAAGCGGCTGGGCAAGGGGCTGGGAGCACTGATGGGTGAAAGCCGGCGTGAAGAACCGCTGGTCACAGGAGGCACGCCGAACGTAGCGGGATCGATATCGATACCCAGCAGCGGACTGGCCTCGCTACCGGTCTCCGCGATCGAGCCGCATCCGGGCCAGCCGCGCCGACATTTTGCCGAGGAAGCCCTGACGGAACTGGCGGAATCGATTGCTGCACGCGGGGTCATCCAGCCGGTCATCGTCAGGCCGTTGGGCGGTGGGCGGTATCAGCTGGTGGCAGGCGAACGGCGCTGGCGTGCCGCGCAAAAGGCGCGGCTGCACGAGATTCCCGCATTGGTCCGAGAGCTCGAGGAGCGCGAGGTTATGGCGTTGGCATTGATCGAAAACATCCAGCGCGAAGACCTCAATCCCGTCGAAGAAGCGCAAGCTTATCAGAGGCTTGCGGACGATGAGGGAATGACTCAAGCGGAAATCGCCAAACTGGTCGACAAATCGCGCAGTCATGTGGCCAATCTCCAACGGCTTCTCGGCCTTCCCGAAGCCGTGCTCGAAATGGTCGTCGCCGGTTCACTCAGCATGGGTCATGCCCGTGCGCTGGTCGGACATGACGATGCGGCGGAGCTGGCCAAAACTGCGGTGGCGAAGAAGCTCTCGGTCCGAGAGGTCGAGCGGCTCGCTCGCAAAGGCGGTGCGGCCGCGGAAGGCGTGCGGCACCCCAGGTCGTCGCGCGATCCGGCCAAGGATGCGGATATCGCCGCGGTCCAGGCACATCTCGAGGAGTTCCTTGGCCTTTCGGTGCGAATCAAGTCCGATTCCGACCCGCGCACCGGGGCGGTGACGATCCGCTATCGCACGCTCGACCAGCTAGACCTGATTTGCCAGCGACTCACGGGCGGCGATATATGACTGCTTCGCAACTTTGATGGTGGTGTAAGCACCTGAATCCAGATGCCAGAACAGAGTGCGCCGCGCAGGACTTGCGCGGCGCAACTTTCTGTATCGCCGGGATAGCCGGTATAATTCAGTCGTTTTTGATGTACTTCGTCGGCTCCGGCGCGCGTTTGATCGGGATCGCCTTGGAAGGTGCGGGGACCGCGCGCTCGCGCACTTCCTCGACCACGACCTCCTCGTAAACCGTCACCGGTTCGTCGACATACTCAACGTATTCGCGAATAATCGCGCGGCGTTCGACTGGCACCATGACCTGAACATACATCATCGGCACCGGGTAATAGGCCTGGCCGTAATAGGCGTGCCCATAAGGATATGCGCCCATGGGGTAGGTACCCTGGTGGCCGATGCCGCCCGCCATGTACCGGTCAAGATAGGATTCGCAATACTCGCGTGCATCATCCTTGCTCGTCGCCGCGTCGATGGCGGAGCCGATTGCCAGCCCGGCCAGTCCGCCGACGCCGGCCCCGATCAAGGTGCCGGCAAGTCGGTCCCCGTCCGCAAC
>JBGSPZ010000057.1:0-2107 GCA_041738375.1 Parerythrobacter sp.
CGCGCTGCCAGGCGAGCAGATCCTCCACCGCGCCATTGGCTGTAAAGCCGCGCCCGCTCATCGCGTCGACGAAGGCCGCCGCCCCGCCGCGCAGGAAATGCTCGGCAAGGCTCCACAGCAATTGCCCGGTCATCGCCAGCGGTTGGACGTTGAGCCCGCCGAAGCTCGTGCCCGAAATCTCGCCGAAGCTGCGCTGCACCTGCGCCCGCTCGAACCCCTTGCGGGTGCCGATGAACATGCTTTCGTGGAAATGGCGGTTGCGCAGCAATTGCGCGAGCAGCACGAGATAGCGCATCGCCGGGTCGAAATAGGCGCGGAAATCGCGCTCGAAGCTGGCGAACTGCGCTTCGTCGAACCGCCCCGCCTCCAGCGCCAGCGCCACGCTGTGCGCGCCCAGGATCGCGCTTTCCATCCCTTGCGTGATGCCCTCGCCGGTCATTGGATCGACGAAACTGCCGGCATCGCCGATCAGGATCCCGCCGGCGAAATGGTTGCGCGTGATCCCGCCATACATATGCACCGCGCCGCCCAGCGGCTTCGACGCGACGCGCGCATTGCGGCAGCCGGGGTGGCGGAAGCGCAGCCGCTCGACCGCGTCGCGAAAGCATTGCTGGACCGACATGCCGAAGCGGTCGCAGGTCTCGGTCAGCAGGCCGATCCCCATATTGGCGCGCCCGCCGGTCATCGGGAACATCCAGCCGTATCCGGGGATCTGGTCCTCGTCGAACCAGATGGTCGCCTCGCCTTCCGCGATGTCGAGATTGTCGAGATAGACCCGCTGCGAGGCGCCGATGTGGCGCCGGTCGGTGCGGCGCAGGTCCCTGGTCTTGGCGACCATCGACTGCACCCCGTCCGCCCCGACGATCACCGGCGCTTCGAGCCGCAGCTCCTCCTTGCCCTGCCGCGCAAACAGGATGTTGCTGTCACCCTCGCGTTCGAGCGCCTTGGCCGCGGTGCCGCGAAACACCGTCGCACCGGCATCCTCTGCGTTCTGCAACAGCACCGTGTCGAGTTGGTCGCGCGGGATGATGTAGCCGTGCGGCGGCATGCCGTGCGCGCCGTCGTAATAGGGGATCTCGCCATGGTAGGGCAGCCGCGCTTCGTAATAGACCCGGTTGCGGGTGATCGGCAGCCGCTTGCCGAGATCGAGCGCGTCGATGCAGCCCCTGTGCTCGAGTATGCGCAGCCCTGCCGGTTCGACGAAATCGCCGCACACCTTTTCGCGCGGGAACACCGCCTTTTCGACCACCGCGACCCTGACTCCGCGTTTTGCGAGCGACCAGCCCATCGCCGAGCCCGCCGGTCCGCCCCCCACAACGATTGCGTCGAAACGCTGCGTGCGCGCCATCTGCCCCGGTCAGCCCCTCATCGAATCCGCATCTGTAAAGATGTTTAACAGTTGAGCCGGTCATGCAAAGCCGATGCGAGATAAGTCCGTGGAATTCTCGCAATTTGGCGCGGATGTCAGACCGGAACCGCCATTTTCTTGGTTCCGAAGATCGATTGCCAGCTTTCTATTTCCTCGATCACGACATCGCTCATCGCGTGGGCGAGATCGACGAAATCGTGATAACTCACATCGTGTTCCTTGCCATCGAGCAGCAGGTCAGCGCGGCGACGAAGTCGGTCGAGCTTGGTCGCAGTGACATCGGAAATCGCTGCGAAGCGCTCGAAATCGCCAAAATAGCGGATGCCTGCCAGCGCCGCGCCCAACGTGGGGAAAGCTACACCGAGAAAGGTCAGCAGCTTGCTGACATGTTCCGGCATGTTGTGGTCGACCAATCCGAATGTCGCTGCCAGCTTGAGCAAGAGATAACCACCCACGGAAAGGATCGCGGCGATGAACAGCCATTCGGAAACATGGTCGAGATTGGCATGGACCCGCTCCAGCCGCTCGGCCTTCGCGCGGTGATAGTCGCGCTGCGCCATCAGATAAGGCAGCAGGACGCGGCGCGCATGGTCTTTCAGATAGGCATGGGTAACGACCATCGCCGGCAGACCGGGCGCCAGGGTGCGCGCCCGCGCATCGAGTTCGGGCCATCGCGCATCGCGTGACTTGGGCCAGCGACCGATCGGTCGCGCGCAGCCGAGCGAAAGCATGATCGGC
>JBGSPZ010000118.1:0-3548 GCA_041738375.1 Parerythrobacter sp.
CGCCACCCGGCGTGCCGGCGACGGCGTGGGCGAAGTCGCGGCTGCGGTCAGAGAGCGAACTCCGTGGTCAGCGGGATATGATCGCTCGGCTTGTCCCAGTCGCGCGCATCCTCGAACACACGGTGCGCGACCGATTGCTTCGCGAGGTCCGGGCTGGCCCACATATGGTCGAGCCGCCTTCCCCGGTCTCCGTCGCGCCAGTTCTTCGCGCGGTAGCTCCACCAGCTGTAATAACGTTCGGGATCGCGGATATGCTCGCGCCCGATGTCGGTCCAGCCATGCGCATCCCGGAACCTCTGCAGCGTCTCGACCTCGATCGGCGTGTGGCTGACCACCTTGAGCAATTGCTTGTGGTTCCACACGTCGCTTTCGAGCGGGGCGATGTTGAAATCGCCGACGAACAGCGTGGGCCGGTCGACTGTGTCCGCCCAGCGGGTCATCCGCTCGAGGAAATCGAGCTTCTGCCCGAATTTCGGGTTGATCGTGCGGTCGGGCTCATCGCCGCCGGCGGGGATATAGACGTTCTCGAGGATCATCCCCTTGCCCGGCCCGAGCAGCTCGACGCCGACATGGCGCGCCTCGCCATTGTCCTGCCAGTCGTGCCGCGAAAACTCGGCAAGCGGGATGCGGCTGACCGTGGCCACCCCGTGATACCCCTTCTGCCCGTGCACTGCGAAATGCTCGTACCCCAGAGCGCGAAACCCCTCGTAGGGAAACTGCGGTTCCTGGCACTTGATCTCCTGCAGGCACAGCACATCGGGCGATTGTTCCTGCAGGAAACGTTCGACGATGGGCATCCGCAGGCGGACCGAATTGATATTCCAGGTAGTGATCGTGACCATCCGCGCGGGATAGGGCGGCGCGGCGGACCGGTCCAGAGGCAGGGGCGCACGGGCAACAAAAAACCCTCGTGCCGGGGGCATTGGCACGAGGGTTCCATGTTAGCGTTCGTCACGCTTTGACAAAGCGGCCTTTCGAGGGAGGCTGAGGCAACAGGGGGGAAACCCGCCTCCGACCGCTTTGTTGATTACAAACTACGCCTGCCGGCCTTGCTCGTGAATGAACAATCGCACGCGGCTTGTCGCATTCTTACAACGCCCAGCCGCCAAGACGATCAGTTGGGGCGACGAGTGGTTCGGCGCGGATCGCGGTAGGTGAAGGTGCTGTCCGCCACCGCGACTCCGTAACGGTGATTGCGCAGCCGCACAGTCGTCCGGTTGTTCTGCGAATCGAGCGCCACCCAGTTGGTCAGCTGCAATCCGCCCGGCGCGCTGGAGCTGGGCACGAAGATCAGCGTGATCACGCCGTACTCGGGCTTGTTCGGATCCTTGACCTCGACGCTGACCACTTTGGGGTCGTTGGTCGGGACGAGGCGGCCATAGCGCTTCACGTCGCGATTCGGGTCGAGCAGCGCGCCGAGCGGCGAATTGCTGATCGGCCAGCGCTGGACCTGGTTGACCTCGTAGTCGATCAGGGTGAGCGACTTGCCGTTCGAAACCAGCAGCATCGGCACCCCTTCCTCATACTGGAAGCGGATTTTGCCCGGGCGCTTGAGCGTCAGCTTGCCGGCCACCGTCTGGCCCTGACGGTCGGTCTGGGTAAAGTCCGCCGTCATGGTCGAGATGCCGCGCAGCGCGGTTACCGCTCGGTCGAGATCACCCGCAGCCGCCACGGCAGGCGTGCTGGCAGTCATGGTGACAGCGGGGGCTCCAAGCGCCAGCGCGGCGGCAATTGCGCCGAGCAGCGGTTTCGATGTGAGTTTTGAGATCATGTTCATGCTCCGTCATCTAGCGTCGGAGCGTTGAACGGTCACTGAACTTTTGCGGTTCCCGCGGTTCAGCTTCGCCGAGCTACCGGCCCGACGCTTACTTGATTTTGGCTTCCTTGAACTCGACGTGCTTGCGCACGACCGGGTCGTATTTGCGGAAGGTCATCTTCTCGGTGATGTTCCGCGGATTCTTCTTGGTCACGTAGTAAAAGCCCGTATCGGCGGTCGAGACGAGCTTGATCTTGACGGTTGCGGGCTTCGCCATGGCGTGTTCCTAAAGATCGAAGGGCCCGGTTCGCGGGCCGAAAAAATAAGGGCGGCGCGAAGTGCACCGCCATTCCGGCGCGGCCATTGGGCGAATCACTGCGAAAAGTCAAGCGTGCGGGCGGCGCGGCGCTACCAGTCGATGCGCGAAGGCTTGCCGCGTGCCGCCTTGATCTCGCCGCGCGCCTTTTTCTCCTTGATCCGCTCGGCCTTGGCGGCACGGGAGACGCGCGTTTTCGTGCGCTTCCTCGGAGCTACCAGCGCTTCGGCGAGCAGTGCCAGCAGGCGTTCGCGCGCCGCAGCGCGGTTCTGTTCCTGCGTGCGGTACTCGTTCGCGGTAAGCACGATCTCGCCGCCCTTGGTCAGTTTGCTGCCCGCGATGTCCTTCAGGCGATGATAGGCTTCGGGCGACAGGCCGAGCCGGAACACGTCGACCCGCAGCTGCACCGCCGTCGCGACCTTGTTGACGTTCTGCCCGCCGGGGCCGGAGGAGGCGATGAACTTCTCCTCGGCGATCTCCAGCGCCTTATCCGCTATGACACCCACGGCGGCCTACCCACCCTCGAAACCGAGCGCTGCGAAATCGGCGGGCAGCGGCGCAAGCGCCTCGATCGCCGGTTTGCTGCCGCGTTCCACGGTCAGGCCCGCCGCATGGAGCATTGCCCGCTTCACTCGCGGATCGGGCCTGCCATAGACCGGATCGCCCAGCAGCGGCACGCCCAGCCCCGCGAGCGCATGGATGCGGATCTGGTGGGTGCGCCCGGTCTCCGGGCGGAACTCGATCAGTGTGAGCCCATCGCGGGTTGCCAGCCTGCGCCAGTGGGTGACCGAGGGCTTGCCCTTTCTGGCGGCGATCATTCGCCAGCCTTTCTCGGCGCTGCTGATCTTGCTCAGCGCAAGGGCGATCGTGCCCTCCGTGTCCGCAACCTCGCCGGCCAGGATACCGAGATAGCGCTTGCCGACGCGGCGCTCCTCGAACGCCCGCCCGAACCTGGCCAGCGCCTTGGAATTGCGCGCGAGCAGCAGGCAACCCGAAGTATCGGTGTCGAGCCGGTGGACCGGCACTGGTGGTCGCTGGAAGCCGAGCTTCAACTGCTCGATGTGGTCTTCCAGACTTGGCCCGCCCCGGCGCGGCTTCTCGATCGGTAGGCCCGAAGGCTTGTCGATCACCAGCGCTTCGCCGTCTTCGTAGAGGATGTCGATCATCATATCAGCCTTGCCGGCATCAGACCGCGCAGGGCATTGCCCAGCAGGAAGCCCTTCGCCAGATCGTCGAGCGTCAGATCGGCCTCTTCCGCCTTCCCGGCATCGAGCAGTGACTGCCGCAGCACGCCCGGGAGCAAGCCCAGCGACAAGCGCGGGGTCAGCAGTTTCCCGTCACGCTCGACAAAGATCGAGGTCCAGCTTCCCTCGGTGAGCAGACCGTCTTCGCGCACCAGCAGCGCCTCCTGCGCGCCGGCCTGCTCGGCCACTTCGAGCGCCTCGCGGTAGAAGGTCCGGTCGGTGGTCTTGTGGC
>JBGSPZ010000123.1:0-2954 GCA_041738375.1 Parerythrobacter sp.
CGCGAGCCGTTCCGCCTGCTCGGGCCTGCCCGCGATTGCGCCAATCGCGCGCACTTGCGCTACGCTGTCCTCGACGGTCGAGGCGATGCCGAAGGTTTCGACCCGCACGCCCAATTCCTCGAACGCCGCACGCGTTGCAGGGGCGAGAAAGCTGCTCGCCACGACGATATCGGGATCAAGCGCGAGGACCTCTTCCACCGTCCCGCCGGTGGCGCGGAAGTGGCGCGCCTGCGCGAGGTCCATCGACGTCGCGGAAGGGTCCTGGCTGTAGTGCGATATCGCCAGCAGCTGCTCGGGGCCGGCGATCTCCGCAAGTACCGCATCGGTGCAAGGGTTGAGGCTGACGATGGTGGGGTGGTCGGATGTCGCCTCTTCCTTGGCGGAGGACGCACTGCATCCCGCCAGTGTCATCCCCGCGCATGCGGGGATCCAGAGTGCGAGCAATGCGCGGGCCACCATGGATCCCCGTATGCGCGGGGATGACAATGAGAAGGGACGGCGCACTAGAGCCCCGTCCTGATCCCCACGAACACCCCGCGTCCCGGCGAGGCGTATCCGGCGGCGGTCTGGTACCCTGCGTCGGTGACGTTTTCGATCCGCGCGAAGATATCGAGCGTCCGGCTGTCGAGGTGAAGGACCGGCTTTTCCGCGCGGATGTCGATCACCACGTAGTCGTCGAGCGGGACGGTGTTTGCGGCATCGTCGAACGCATCGGAAACGAGGCGCAGCTCAGCCCCGATCGTCGGGCCGAAGGCAGAAGCGGGCGCAAGCTCCCAATCGGCCGATAGCGTCAGCGCGTGTTCCGGACGGCGCGCCAGCACATTGCCCCGGTTCGCCGAGCCCGCGGTGCGGTTCTCGGTATCGACGAAAGCGTAGGCGGCGCGTAGCTGAAGCGCATCGCCCAGCTTCTTGCCCGCTTCGAGTTCGAACCCCTGCGCGCGCGCGCGGCCGGCATTGTCGTAGGTGCCGAAGGGGCGATCGGTACAGATGCCGCCCGTCACACCGAAGCAGGAGACGAAATCGATCAGGTTCTCGCTGTCGCGGCGAAACAGGGTGACACCCGCATAATCGAGCCACGCGCGGCTGCGGTAGGTCAGGCCGATATCGAAGCTGGTGCTCTGCTCGGGCTGGAGCAACTGGTTGCCGAAATCGCTGAACAGCTGGAACAGCGTGGGTGCCTTGAATCCCTCCCCCACGCTGGCCTTCAGCCGCAAATCATCGGCGATCTCGTAGCTCAGGTCCGCGCCGAAGCTGGTCGCGCTGCCGAACCGGGCGTGATCATCGAACCGTGCCCCCGCATGGGCGGACAATCCGCCGAACTCGATGCCGAGCTGGGTGTAGGCCCCGAAAATGCGGGTGTCGTTCCCGGCATCGAACAGCGTCCGGTATTCGAGCCATTCGTGTTCGGCCCCGAAATTGACCAGCAGCGGGCCGATCGGGCGCCACTCGCCCTTCACATCGATTCGGTCGGATCGCCCGTCGCTGGTGAAGCTCGGGCCGAACGCCGGATCGAAATTGTCGCGCGCAGTGTCGGCGAAGGAATAGCTCGCGCGGACGAATAGCGGGCCATTGTCATAAGTCGCGCCTGCTGCTGCGGAAAGCTGGCGGGTGTCCTGGTATTCCTCGGTGTCGGCCAAGGCGAAACTGGGGGCCGGGAAGCCGTCCAGCTCAAGCTGCCCCTCGGCGTAGCGCGCCTGAGCGAAGAGTTCGAACGCGTAGGACAGATAGAGTCTGCCCTGCCCGTTGACCGCCCATTGCTCGAAGCCATCCGCCTCGGTGCCGCTTGCAGCCGCCGAATAGCCGTCGGTGGTGAAATAGCTGCCGGACAGGCCGACGAAGCCCATATCGCCCGACAGGCCTCCACTGGCTGAAAGGCTGACGGTGTCACGCGCGCCATATTCCGCACTGGCCGAAATCGTGCTTGATGCCCTGGTCGAGGCAACCAGCACCCCGCCGATCGCGTCCGATCCCCATACCGTGCTGTTCGATCCGCGCAGCAGCTCGACCTTTTCCAGATTGCCGGTGAGGAGATTGCCGAAATCAAACCCGCCGCCAGGCGCCGCCGGATCGGACAGGCGCACCCCGTCGACGATGGTGAGCAACTGCTCCGCCTCCGCCCCGCGCACACGCACTCCGGTGAAGCTGCCAACCCCGCCATTGCGGGCGATGGTCACGCCCGGCGCGCGCTGGAGGATACGGGTGAGGTCGGCCCCCTGGACCGCCGCGATCTCGGTTTCGCCGAAGACGGTGACGGATTGCCCGGTATCCTCCACTTCGATCCGCGTGCCGGTCGCGGTTACGGTGATCTCCGCTTCGTTGACCCGGGTGCCATTGCAAAGGCAGAACTGCTCTTCCTCGACAGCATCCTGCGCCCAGGCCGGGCCAGCAACAGCTGCAAGGGACACACTCAAAAACAGATATTTACGCATCGAACCTCCTGTCACAAGCGAAGTCGCTCATGACGGAAGCGAACGCCGCGAATTCGGCGCTCTCCCATCTGCCATCGGTACACCCCGCCCGGCAGCTCGAACGACCGTCACCGGCAGGTCTCCTGGCTCCCGGATCGTCGCTTTCCCGCCGCCTTCCCACCCGGACGGGCAGTGGCATGTGGCGGGATCGCTCCCCGGTCACAGTTGCGGGGGCAGCAGCGGTATTGCACCGCTTTCCCTCTTAGGCCGGTTCACACCGGCAACCCGTGACGTGCCGGTGCGAATAGCCGCGCAGAGACCTTCACGCAACCGCCCCCGCGATTCACCGGATTTTCACCATGCGGCTTAACCGCCGTTTGCGGCCTGTGCCGCTAAGGGACGGCCCCGAGCGAAGGCATCGCGCGATTTGAGGTTTCGCGATACGCGCCGCTGGCGCGCCGGAATGGTCCGGCGAAATGCACCGAAAGATGCCCTTGAGCCGACGCCCTTCCTTGATCCGCAAGCCCGCCCCGCCGCATCGCGGAC
>JBGSPZ010000296.1:0-8833 GCA_041738375.1 Parerythrobacter sp.
GGAGTGACCGTGATCGGCGGCGGCGGCGGCTTCGGCGGGGGCTTTGGCGGAGGTTTCTTCGGCGGCTTCTTCGGCGGCGGCGGCGGTTCGAGCGGCAGCGTGACCGTGACTTCGACCACTACCACTTCGGGCTCCAGCTCGGGCAGCTCCTCGACCTCTTCGTCGAGCGGCGGCACCAACGGCTCGTCGAGCGGGATCAATATCGACATCGACATCGACAACACCAGCGGCGGTTCGTCGACCTCGACTTCTTCGGGTGGCAGCTCGACGACGACCGGTGGTGTCTCCACCTCGACCGGCGGCATCAGCACTTCGACCTCGACGGGCGGGGTGAGCACCTCGACCGGCGGCGTCAGCACCTCGACCGGCGGCGTGAGCACATCGTCCGGTTCGGTGACCAGCTCGACCTCGACCAGCTCGGGCAATGTCAGCACGTCCTCGGGCGCGGTGACCAGCTCGTCCTCGACTTCGAGCTCGTCGGGCAATGTCTCGACCTCTTCGGGCGCGGTCACCAGCAGCTCGGGCAACAACGCCAGTTCGTCGACCTCGGGCAACGTCTCGAGCAGTTCGTCGGGCAACGTCTCGAGCAGTTCGTCGGGCAACGTTTCGAGCAGCAGCTCGACTTCGGGCAATGTGTCGAGCAGCTCGAGCACCAGCTCGTCGACCTCGGGCAATGTCTCGACCAGCACCAGCAGCTCGGGCAATGTCACCAGCTCGACCAGTTCGTCGACCTCGTCGTCGACCTCGAGCTCGACCTCGGGCAACAACACGACCTCGGGCATGACCACCAGCGGGACGACCAGCGGGACCACGAGCGGAACCCCGGTACCGGCCCCGCCAATGATGATCCTGTTCGGGCTCGGCGCCGCCGCTGTGCTCGGGCGCCGCAAATTCATGCCGAAGAAGGACGACTGAAACTCGCGCTTCTACGGAACTTCAAACTGACAGGGCGGCCCCGCAAGGTGCCGCCCTTCTTGTTGCGTCAGCTCTCGCCGGACGGGGCGAGCCCCGAAGTCCACGGCACATCGCTCAACGGCATGACGCCCGCCAGCTCCCACACATTGGTGTAGCCATAGCCGTGGAGGTTGATGAAGGTGGGGATATTGAGCGCTAGCGGGGCCATCTTCGAAATCACCGGCGCGGCATTGTCGCTGAAATTGTTGTTGCAATAGATGTAGATCGGCCGGTTCGGGTCATCGCCCACGACCTCGCGCAAAGATTTCGAAGTGAAGTCCGAGAACGGCAAGTTGACTGCCCCTTCGATATGTCCGGCAGCGAAAGCCGATTCGGAGCGCGTGTCGAGCAGCAATGCGCCCTCGGCTGCGGCCCGCGCCAGGAACTCGTCGCGCTCCAAACGGTGCGCCTCGCGCACCGGCTGAAGCGCGCCGGTCAGCTCGACGAAGCCAGTATAGTCGATCTGCGGATTGGGGGCAGCGGTCTGGGCGGCTGCGGCCGCTCCGAGAAACGCGAGCGGTGCGGCAAGCAGGGCGATACGCATGGCAAGTCCTCCCTTGGATCGGGCGGAGACTGCGCGCGCGATGCTTGCGAGGCGATGAATGCTCCGGCCCCCGCCAAAATGATGGTAGGGCCGGAGCGAAACGGGATCAGGCCGCCAACTTGCGCAGCACGTAGTGGAGGATGCCGCCGTTGCGGTAATACTCCATTTCGTTGGCGGTATCGATCCGGCAGTGCGCGGTGAAACTGAACTGCGTCCCATCGGTGCGGGTTACCGCCACTTCGACATCCTGGCCCGGCACCAGATCCGCCAGACCCTTGATCGAGAATGTATCGTCGCCCGTCAGGCCCAGCGTTTCGCGCGTGTCGCCGTCCTTGAATTGTAGCGGTAGCACGCCCATCCCGACGAGGTTCGAACGGTGGATGCGCTCGAAGCTCTCGACGATCACCGCGCGCACACCGAGCAGGATGGTGCCCTTCGCCGCCCAGTCGCGGCTCGATCCAGTGCCGTATTCCTTGCCGCCGATCACCACCAGCGGCGTGCCGTCGGCCTTGTGCTTCATCGCCGCGTCGTAGATCGCCATGGTCTCGCCGCGATAGCTGGTTTCGCCGCCTTCGACGCCGGGGACCATCTCGTTCTTGATGCGGATATTGGCGAAGGTGCCGCGCATCATCACTTCGTGGTTGCCGCGGCGGCTGCCGTAGGAATTGAAGTCCGCCTTGGCGACCTGGTTTTCCATCAGGTAGCGCCCGCCCGGGCTGTCTTCCTTGATCGAACCCGCGGGGCTGATGTGGTCGGTGGTCACACTGTCGCCGAGGATCGCAAGCGGCTTCGCATCGGTGATGTCGGTCACCGGCGCGGGGGTCATGCTCATGCCTTCGAAATAGGGCGGGTTGGCGACATAGGTGCTGCCCGGACGCCAGGTATAGGTGTCCGACGCCTCGACCTGGATCGCCTGCCAATGCTCATCGCCCTTGTAGACGTCGGCATAGCGGCTTTCGAACATCTGCCGGTCGATCGCACCGCTGCGCACTTCGGCAATCTCGGCATTGCTCGGCCACAGGTCCTTCAGGAACACGTCGGCGCCGTCCTGGTCCTGCCCGATCGGGGTGCTGACAAAGTCTTCGGTCACCGTGCCCTTGAGCGCATAGGCGACCACCAGCGGCGGCGAGGCGAGGAAATTGGCGCGCACATCGGGGCTGACGCGGCCTTCGAAGTTGCGGTTGCCCGACAACACCGAGGCGGCGACGATATCGTTGCCGTTGATTGCCTTCGAGATCGGCGGTGCGAGCGGGCCGGAGTTGCCGATACAGGTGGTGCAGCCATAGCCGACGAGGTCGAAGCCGATCGCGTCGAGATGTTCCTGCAGGCCCGCCTTCTCCAGGTAGTCGGTGACCACTTGCGACCCGGGCGCGAGCGAGGTCTTGACCCATGGCTTGGGCTTCATCCCGCGCTCGTTCGCCTTCTTGGCCACGAGGCCGGCGGCGATCAGCACATCGGGGTTGGAAGTATTGGTGCAGCTGGTGATCGCCGCGATGACAACGTCGCCGTCGCCGATATCGTGATCCTTGCCTTCGACCGGGACGCGGGCGGGCGATGCCTTGCCATAGAGCGAGGCCAGCTCGCGGTTGAACAGGTCGTCGACCTCGGGGAGGATGACCTTGTCCTGCGGGCGCTTGGGGCCGGCGAGTGACGGGACGACCGTGCCCATGTCGAGCGACAGCGTCTTGGTGAACACCGGTTCGTTCTCCGGCGTGAACCACATGCCCTGTTCCTTGGCATAGGCTTCGACCAGCGCAATCGTCTCTTCCGGGCGGCCGGTCAGGCGCATGTAGTCGAGCGTCTTGTCGTCGAACCCGAAGAAGCCGCAGGTCGCGCCATATTCAGGGGCCATGTTGGCGATGGTGGCGCGGTCGGCGAGGCTGAGGTTGGAGACGCCCGGCCCGTAGAATTCGACGAAGCGCCCGACCACGCCGACTTCGCGCAGCATCTGGACGCAGGTCAGCACGAGGTCGGTTGCAGTCACCCCTTCGGCCATCGCGCCGGTCAGCTTGAAGCCTACCACTTCGGGGATCAGCATGGAGACCGGCTGGCCCAGCATCGCAGCCTCGGCCTCGATCCCGCCGACGCCCCAGCCGAGCACGCCGAGACCGTTGATCATGGTGGTGTGGCTGTCGGTCCCGACGCAGGTGTCAGGGTAGGCGACGGTCACGCCGTCCTGGTCTTCCGACGACCACACGCCCTTGCCGAGATATTCGAGGTTCACCTGATGGCAGATGCCGGTGCCGGGCGGCACGGCAGTGAAGTTCTTGAAGCTTTTCGAACCCCATTTGAGGAAGTCGTACCGCTCTGCATTGCGCTCGTATTCGAGCTCGACGTTCTTCTCGAACGCTTTGGGATGCCCGAATTCGTCGACCATCACCGAGTGGTCGATCACCAGATTGACCGGCACCTGCGGGTTGATCTTGGCGGTGTCGCCGCCGAGCTTGGCGATCGCGTCGCGCATCGCGGCAAGGTCGACCACGCAGGGCACGCCGGTGAAGTCCTGCAGCAACACGCGCGCCGGACGATACTGGATTTCCTTGCCGGTGGCGGGGTTGCGCTGCCAGTCGGCGAGCGCCTGCGCATCTGCGGTCGAAACGGTGAAGCCGCCGTCTTCGAAGCGCAGCATGTTCTCGAGCAGGACCTTGAGGCTGAAGGGCAGCTTCGAAACATCGCCGATAGTCGCTTCCGCCTTGGCGAAGGAATAATAGGCGTAATCCCTGCCGCCGACCGAAAGGGTTGAACGGGTTCCGAGCGTGTCCTTGCCCACCTGGGTCATGCGCGTGATTCCTCCTGCCAGAATTGCAGCAACCCGCCCTGTTGCACGGGAGCCGGATATGCGGCGGCACCTGCGCTTTCACGGCCCCTGCGTCAAGGGGAGGAAACTGCACTTGCGCCGCGGCGATCTTACCGGGATCGAGCGGCGTAGGCTTGTAAATTGTCGCCAATGTCTGGCTATGCGGGAATGTCCTGCGGCATGGTCGGCGCGGGCTCGGGCGCTTTGCGCGCGGCGATCCAGCAGCCGGCGACGATCAGCAGAGTTCCAGCCAGCGTTGCGAGCGTGACCTGTTCGGCAAAGAACAGCCAGCCGAACAGGCTCGCCCACAGGAATCCGGTGTATTCCATCGGGACGAGCACCTGCGCTTCGGCGCGGGCATAGGCCCAGGTGATCGACAGCGCACCGCCCACAGTGAGCACTGCTGCTACGGCGATATCGGCCAGCACGCGCGGTTCCGGCACTGCGAAGAACCATGGCGCGAATACGGCGAGCACCAGGCAGCCCACCCCGCTGTGAAAAGTGGTCGCCTCGAGCGGGCTGGAGACCAGCGCCTGCTGGCGGATAATGATGAAGTTCCACGCATAGAGCAGCGCAGAGAACAGGATCGCGGCGAGCCCTTTCAAAGTCTCCCAATCACCCTCCGCCGTCCCGAGCCGACCGGCGACGATCACCAAGGTTCCTACGAAACCCAACACCGACGCGGCAATCGCCTCGCGCCGGATCACTTCGCCCAGCAGGATTGCGGCGAGATAAAGCGCAATCAAAGGGGCGATGAAGGAGATCGCGATCGCCTCTGCGATCGGCAGCTTGGTCAGACCATAGAAGAAACTGAGAGCCATGAAGGCGGACACCGTCCCGCGCAGTACATGCAGCTTGAGGACGCTCTGGCCCGGCCATTTGCGCTCGCGGAACCACCACAAGGGACCAACGATCCCGGCCCCGAACAACGAGCGCATCACTGCTGCACTATAGGCACCGGCAGCCAGCGCCGCTGCCTTCATGAAGGCGTCCATCAGCGACAGGAAACCGACCCCCAGCATGGCCGCAAGCAGAGGAAGGAGGTGCGGATGACGCGACATACGCCACCGCATAGGCGGCCTGTTGCCGCGCGTCATCAGATTCGCGCCAATTCAGCCTGCAGAAAGCCCGATGCTTGATACAAGGGACTTGATGCGGCAAAATAGCCGGATCAAATGTAACGCAATCACTCGATGCGATGGGACTGCAGTGAAAAATTCGGTTTTGGTTCGACTTTCCTTGGCGACTGCCGCCTGTGCGCTGGTTCCCGGCGCGATTGCGGCGCAGACAGCGCAGCCAGAGAATCTGTTGCCGCAACCGGCGGAGATCAGAAGCGAAGCGGTCGAAGCCGATACGGCCGCCGTCGTCTCAGACCCGGTGGTCCAGGCGATCGACGCGATGGCCGAGCCTGAACAGCCCGCAGTGCAGCAGTGGTCGGTCGTTGCGGCGCAGGACCTGCTGGCGACGATCGAAGGCATCGGTGCTGAAGGGCTGACGCCGTCGGACTACAATCCGGCGGGCCTGCGGGCTGCCATTGCCGCCGGCAAGGGCGAAGCGCTCGACGCTCTCGCCAGCCAGATGTTCGCCTGGGTGGTCGAGGATCTGCGCGACGGGCGCACCCCGATGGATTCGCGCAAGCAGTGGTTCGTGTTCGATCCGGACCAGGATCGCTACCCGACCGGCAAGCTGATGGCCGATGCGATCGCTTCGGGCGATGTCGATGCGGCGCTTGCGCCGATCATGCCGGAGCATCCGGATTACGCGCGTTTGCGGGAAGAGCTGGCGAATACTCCGGCGGCGAACAGCGCCAAGCGCAAGCTGATCCGCGCCAACATGGACCGCTGGCGCTGGCTGCCGCGCGACATGGGCAGCCAGTACCTGATCACCAACGTGCCCGAATACCAGTTGCGCCTGACGGTGAACGACAGGATCGTGCGCACCTATCGCACCGTTGTCGGCAAGCCCGGCCGCACCGCCACCCCGCAGATTGCAGAGAGCGTCGAAGGGGTGATCTTCAACCCGACGTGGACGGTGCCGCAGTCGATCGTCAAGGGCGAAGGGCTGGGCGCGCGGGTGCTTGGCAATCCGGCCTGGGCCAAGTCCGCCGGATATACCGCGACGCGCGGGGCCAATGGCTTCGTCACCGTAGTGCAGCAACCGGGGCCGACCAACTCGCTCGGCCTGATGAAGCTCGACATGCCCAACCGGCATGCGATCTTCCTGCACGACACGCCGTCACGGCACCTGTTTGCCAGCACCAACCGCGCCTTGAGCCATGGCTGCATTCGCACCGAGAACGCAATGACGCTGGCGATCACGCTGGCGATCCTGCGCGGCGGGCTGACGGCCGACGAAGCCAAAGCGACGATGTCGTCGGGTAAATACACAAGAATCGGTTTCAAGCAGACCATGCCGGTCTACATCACCTATTTCACCATGGCGCAGGACATCAACGGCGAGCTCAAGCAGTTCTCCGACATCTATGGCCGCGATGCGCCGGTGCTGGCGTCGCTGGAGAAGGCGCGCGTAGCGGACCGCAGCCGGGTTACCGGCGAACAGGTGATCGTCATCGAGGACAATCTGCAGGACACCTGATCGCGGATTTCCCCGCGTTCAGTAGACCCCGGGATTGGTCTGCTCGAGCCCCACCGGATTTTCGGGCGAGAGGATTTTCAGATCGGGCGGAGCTTCGCGTGTGGGCGGTTCGACGATAGTACCGTCAGGCTGAAGCCCGAGGCTGTCGGCATAGAGCGCACGACCGCCCCCGAGGTTGAGCAGCGCCAGCTTGAAATCCGCATCCCCCATCGCGAAGCATCCGTTGGAGCGGCCGAGGCGGCCCCATTTTTCCAGATGGCTGCGCTCCGCATAGCCCGCCCGGTGCATGACGATGGCCCGGTCGAGCGCGTTCGAATTGGTCGCGTCCACCCCGTTCAGCCGGATCGAGGTTCCATAGCGACCGGTGTACCAGCCATAAGTGAGGTAAAGCCCCTTGCTGGTGCAGTGCGAGCCGTTGGCATTGGAAAACCAGTTGAGCCAACCGTCATGCTCCGGATCGGAACCGTCGCCGTGGCTGACCAGGTAGGAATCGACCACTCCCCGTTCGAGGTCGACGAAATGGAACCGCTCTGCGGAACTGTGGAGGCCGAAGTCGGCAATCCCGACGATATCGCGCCGCCACAGCAGGTGATCGATCCGCGCCTGTTCGCGCTTGGCGATCTCGGCGAGTAGGGAATCGCGCGGATTGCCGCTGGGTACCTGCGCCGGTAGCCGCGACGGCAACGCCAGTGCTGCGCTCGCAAGAAGGCCGGAGGAAAGAAGTTCGCGCCTGTTCATCTCGTGCGTCATACCATAGGCTGTGCTAACCGAAAGGTGAACGGGGAGGAATTGCCGATGAAGCTTTTGACAGGCGTTTTTGCGCTGCTCGCAGGAGCGGCGTTGACCGCCTCCGTCCCGCTCGGCGCGGGCAACCCGGCTGCTCAACCCGATGAACTCGACGGCACCACGCTCGAACGGCTGCAGAGCAACCGCGGGATAACACTGCAATGGATCGGGTGGGACCAGCGCGGGATGGCACTGGTCCGGCGCGGCGCAGACGGGACCGTGCGCCTGTCGGGGGGCCAGATCGACCCCAAGGGCGCGGGCACGCTGTGGATCGATGGCAAGGTGATCGAGGCCGGAGCGGATTACTTCGTGATCGACGGCCTGATCCGGATTGCCGACGCTCCCGATGAAGGGCGTGTGTGCGAGGCCAACAAGCGGTGGCATTTCGCCATCACCCAGAACCGGAAATACTACCGGTTGCGCGAATTCGAATGGTGTGACGGCCTGACCGACTACGTCGACATCTATTTCTAGTCGCCGAGGATCATCTCGTCGTCGCGGACGGAGATTTCATCGATCTGGCCGAGGAACGACTGGCCGAGCAAGGAGATTTCCAGTCCTTCGGGCACCACCACCGCCGCAACCGAGCGCGCCTCATGGCCCTCGAGGCTGACCTCGTCGAGCACGGCGGGGACACCGTAGACCGGGCCGCTCGCGCCGCTGCCGATCGGCCTAATGTCGCTCTCGTCCCACTCGATCCCGGCGGCGCGGGCATCCTCGCCGGTCAGGGCGATAACGCTGGCCCCGGTGTCGACAAGGAACCGGCTGGTCGATCCGTTGATCCGGACGTTGGCATAGAAATGCCCGTCGCTCATCCGCGGCAGGGTCGTCGCCCCACCGGCGGAGTAAGTGCCCTGGGTGCGCGAAGCCGCGAGGCGGTTGGAGGACGCGTCCGGCTTCGGATCAGCGTCTACCTGCACTGCCTGCGCGTCACCGCTTTCCTCCTCGCGAGGGGTGAAGGTATAGACCGCCAGCATGAGAATGCCGGCCCCAAAGATCGCGCGTTCGATCATGCCCGAAGGCTAGCGCGAAGGGCTTAACGCTCCCTAAAGCTGTCAGGAGCTGCAAAGCGCAGGTTCTCATCGGCCATCGCCAGCATCGAGCGGGCGTGGCGCGCTGCCACGGCGCGCGGGTCGTCGCCATAACCGCCGCCGAGC
>JBGSPZ010000156.1:0-2075 GCA_041738375.1 Parerythrobacter sp.
GGCGAGCGGCGCTGCCCGATCGTCGACACCTGGTGGCAGACCGAGACCGGCGGGGCGATGATCACCCCGCTGCCCGGCGCGACCGACCTCAAGCCCGGCAGCGCGTCGAAGCCCATGTTCGGGGTCAGGCCCGCACTGGTCGATCCGGAAAAGGGCACGCTGATCGAGGGCGCGGCGAGCGGCGCGCTGGTTATCACCGACAGTTGGCCGGGCCAGATGCGCACCGTCTATGGCGATCACCAGCGCTTCTTCGACACCTATTTCAGCCAGTATCCCGGCTTCTACTTCACCGGCGATGGCTGCCGCCGCGACGAAGACGGATACTACTGGATCACCGGGCGGATCGACGATGTGATCAATGTCTCGGGCCACCGGATGGGCACCGCCGAAGTCGAAAGCGCGCTGGTCGAACATCCGCTGGTTGCCGAAGCGGCGGTTGTGGGAATGCCGCACGAGATCAAGGGCCAAGGCATCTATGCCTATGTCACCACCAATGCGGGGACCGAGGACAGCGAGGATCTGCGCAAGGAACTGGTGCAGTGGGTGCGCAAGGAAATCGGCCCGATCGCCACACCCGACGTAATCCAGTTTGCCCCGGGCCTGCCCAAGACCCGTTCGGGCAAGATCATGCGACGCATCCTGCGCAAGATCGCCGAGAACGACACCGGCAACCTGGGCGATACCTCCACGCTGGCCGATCCTTCGGTGGTCGACGACCTGCTCGCCAACCGGCCGCAATAGACACCGGCCATGCCCAAGCTGCGCACCATGGCGGATATGCCGGCGGGCGAATGGTTCGGCTTCGTAGAGGCTGCCGTATTCCTCGCCTGGGCGCGGCTGCTGGTATGGATCGTCCCGCTCAGGTTCTGGCGCGCGCAGATCGCCGACGGGATACAAGCGAAGGGCGAGCTGCCTCCGCTGACCGACCGCGAACGGGCTGCGGTGCTCGTCGTTTCGCGTTCGATCGCCCGCGCCGTTCGCAACGCGCCGATTGCGCTGATCTGCCTGCCTCAGGCGCTCGCCGCGAGGTGGATGCTGCGGCGGCGCAGGGTGGCAACGCAGCTCTACCTCGGCACTCGCGAGGCGGCGGAGCAGGACCGCGAATTTCACGCCTGGCTCAAGGCGGGACGGACCTGGGTCACCGGCCATTGCAACGAAGCGGAGTATGTGACTTTCACCCGCAAACCCGCCTAGCCACACTGCGGTTGCCCTTGGCCAAGCAAATCGGCATGGGGCGATGAAACCGGTTTCAGGAGCAACCAATGCCCTCAGAAAAAGGGAACTCAATGGCACCGTTCAACTGGGAAGACCCATTCGATCTCGAAAGCCAGCTGACCGAGGAAGAGCGGATGATCCGCGACGCCGCGCACGGCTTCGCGCAGAGCGAGCTCCAGCCGCGCGTGATCGAGGGCTTCGCCAACGAAGTCGACGCGCCCGAACTCTTCCCGCTGATGGGCCGCGCGGGCCTGCTCGGTGCGACGGTGCCGGAGGAATATGGCGGGGCTGGCGCGGGCTATGTGGCCTACGGGCTGATCGCGCGCGAGATCGAGCGGGTCGACAGCGGCTACCGCTCGATGGCCTCGGTCCAGTCGAGCCTCGTGATGTATCCGATCCATGCCTATGGCTCGGAAGAACAGCGGCGCAAGTACCTCCCCGGCCTCGCCTCGGGCGAATTGATCGGCTGCTTCGGCCTGACCGAACCCGATGCCGGTTCCGACCCCGCAGGCATGAAGACCGTCGCGAAGAAAAACGGGGACGGTTACGTCATCTCCGGTTCCAAGACGTGGATTTCCAATGCCCCCTTCGCCGACGTTTTCGTGGTCTGGGCGAAGAGCGAGGAGCACGGCGGCGGCATCCGCGGCTTCATCCTCGAGAAAGGCATGGAAGGCCTCTCCGCCCCCAAGATCGAGGGCAAACTATCGCTGCGCGCGTCGATCACCGGCGAAATCGTCATGGAAAATGTCGAGGTCGGCGAAGAGGCGCTGCTGCCGAACGTCTCCGGACTGAAAGGTCCTTTCGGCTGCCTCAACCGCGCCCGCTACGGCATTTCGTGGGGTGCGATGGGCGCGGCGGAG
>JBGSPZ010000193.1:0-3849 GCA_041738375.1 Parerythrobacter sp.
CCTGCCGGACGCGGCGATCGGGGCGATCGAACGTGCGGCAGACCGCGCAGGCGCGCTGCTCGAACGCAAGGCCCACGGCATGGCCATGTACTATCGCTCGGCACCCGAGCGCGAAGCCTCGCTGGTCGCTGCGGCGCAGGCAATCGCATCGGAGCATGGCCTTGCGCTCAAACGAGGCAAATGCGTGGTCGAGTTCGTTCTGCCGGGGGCGGACAAGGGCAGGGCGGTCGAGGCATTCCTGGCCGAACCGGAATTCGCCGGAGCGATGCCGGTGTTCGTCGGCGACGACGTGACCGACGAAGACGGATTTTGCGCTGCAGCAAGAAATGGCGGCTTCGGTGTTGCGGTGGGCGAGCGCGCCAGCGATAGTGCGCGATACCACCTCCCTGCCGTATCGGATGTCCATGCATGGCTGAAGCTCTGACCACCCCGCAACCCAATCTCGAGCTGTGGCCGATCGGCAACTGCCAGGTCAGCGGGTTGATCGACGAGGCTGCGGGGCTGGTGTGGGGCTGCGTGCCGCGAGTCGATGGCGACCCGGTGTTCTGCGCGCTCCTCAACGGCCCGCAGCAGCAGGCCGGCGTCTGGCGCTTCGCCATCGAAGGGCAGGTTTCCGCCACCCAGCATTACGAGCGCAACACGCCGATCCTCGTCACCCGGCTTGAAGCGGAAGACGGCAGCGCGGTGGAGATCCGCGACTTCTGCCCCCGTTTCGAGCGCTCGGGGCGGATGTATCGCCCGGTCGCCTACGTCCGCATCGTCCGTCCGGTCGCGGGTACACCCCGGCTCAAGGTCACATTGCGACCGATGAAGGGTTACGGCGCGCAACGGGCCGAAACCACCCATGGCACCAACCACGTCCGCTATCTGGTCGGCACGCAGGCGATGCGGCTGACGACCGATGCACCGGTCGGCTACCTGCTCGAAGGGCGCAGTTACCGCGTCGAGAGCGACCAGCATTTCTTCCTCGGCCCGGACGAGCCTTTCACCGGCAACGTCCGTTCCGAAGTGCGGACGATGGAGGCGCAAACCTCGCGCTACTGGAAGCACTGGGTGCGCGGGTTGCACATACCCTTCGAATGGCAGGAAGAGGTGATCCGCTGCGCGATCACCCTCAAGCTGTGCCAGCACGAGGAAACCGGCGCGATCGTTGCCGCGCTGACCACCTCGATCCCAGAAGCGCCCGGTAGCGAGCGCAACTGGGACTATCGTTACTGCTGGATCCGCGACTCCTACTACACCGTTCAGGCGCTCAACCGGCTCGGCGCGCTCGATGTGCTGGAAAAATATCTCGCTTACCTACGCAACATCGTGGACGCGGCGCATGGCGGGCAGATCCAGCCGCTCTACTCGGTGATGGGGGTGGGCGAGCTGAACGAGACCACCGCCGCGCATCTCGCGGGTTATCGCGGGATGGGGCCGGTGCGGGTAGGCAATGCCGCCTACCAGCAGGTGCAGCACGATTGCTACGGCCAGATCGTGCTGCCGACGGCGCAGGGCTTCCTCGACCGGCGACTGCTGCGGATGGCCGACGAGCATGATTTCGCGGCGCTCGAAGCGGTCGGCGATATGGCGTGGAAGATGCACGACCAGCCCGATGCAGGGCTGTGGGAATTCCGCACCCGGCAGGAAGTGCACACCTATTCTGCGGTGATGTGCTGGGCCGCGTGCGACCGGCTCGCCAACGTGGCACGGCATATCGGCAAGCCCGACCGGGCAGATTTCTGGTCCGGCCGCGCGGCGCAGATCGCGGCGAAGATCGAGCAGGAAGCATGGGTGCCGGACGATGCCGGGGGCGGGCACTACGGCGCCAGCTTCCAGAGCGACTATCTCGATGCCAGCCTGCTCCAGATGGTCGAACTGCGGTTCCTCGCGCCCGACAACCCGCGCTTCCAGTCGACCTTCGCGGCGATCGAAAAGGAACTGCGGCGCGGCGTGCACATGCTGCGCTATGCCAGCGAAGATGATTTCGGCCTGCCTGAAACCGCGTTCAATGTCTGCACCTTCTGGTTGATCGAGGCGCTCCACCTTGCGGGCCGCGATGGCGAGGCGCGCAAGCTGTTCGAGACCATGCTCGGCCATTCGACCCGATCGGGCCTGCTGTCGGAAGATCTCGACTTCGAAACCGGCGAGCTGTGGGGGAACTTCCCTCAGACCTATTCGCTGGTAGGGGTAATCAACGGGGCTGGCCTGTTGTCGAAACCGTGGAGCGAAATCCGCTAGGGGAATTACCCATGAGCCGCCTGGTCATCATCTCGAACCGTGTCGCGGTGCCCAAGGCCCGCGGCGCGGCGGGTGCACAGGGCGGCCTGGCGGGCGCGCTCAATTCGGCGCTCAAGAAACACGGCGGGATATGGTTCGGCTGGTCGGGCGGCGAGGTCGAGGAGTTCACCGGCCAGATCGACATCCAGCGCGCCGAGGGTGTCACGATCGCGACGATCGATCTCGCCCGGCAGGATGTCGAGGAGTATTACAATGGCTACGCCAATTCGACGCTGTGGCCGCTGTTCCATTACCGGATCGATCTGACCGAATTCGAAAACGAGTTCGGCAAGGGCTACGAACGCGTCAACGAGCGGTTTGCCGAGGCGGTTTCGCCGCTGATCGAACCGGAGGACCTCGTCTGGGTCCACGACTATCACCTGCTGCCGCTGGGCGAGCGGCTGCGTTCGCGCGGGCTGTCCAACCGGATCGGATTTTTCCTCCACACCCCGTGGCCGCCGACCCGGCTGTTCGTATCGCTGCCCTATCACGAGCGTCTGGTGCGCACGATGCTGGAATACGACCTGATCGGCTTCCAGACCGACCCCTGGCTCGACAGCTTTCTGCACTATTGCCGCAAGGAACTGGGCGCCGAGGTCGACGAGGAAAGCGGACGCATTGAATTCGAAGGACGAACCACCTTCGCGCGCGCCTATCCGATCGGGATCGATTGGGATCATGTGCAGGCGCAGATCAACACAGGCGAGGCGCGGCAGGCCGGGCAGCGGTTGCTCGCCAGCACCCGGCACCGTACCGCGATGATCGGGGTCGACCGTCTCGATTATTCGAAGGGCCTGCCCGAACGGATCGACGGTATCGGCCGCTTCTTCGACCAGAACCCCGAGCGGGTACGCGACCTGGTGTATATACAGATCGCGCCGCCGAGCCGGGAGGACGTCGAGAGCTACCAGAAGATCCGCGCCGAGCTCGAGCAGAAGACCGGCGCGATCAACGGCGCGCGGTCGGAAGTCGATCTCGTCCCGATCCGCTATGTGAACCGCGGGCATTCGCTGGCCGAACTGTGCGGCTTCTACCGCGCGGCGAAGATCGGGCTGGTGACGCCCTTGCGCGACGGGATGAACCTCGTCGCCAAGGAATATGTCGCGGCGCAGGATCCCGACGATCCGGGGGTCCTGATCCTGTCGCGTTTCGCCGGCGCGGCAGAACAGCTCGATTGCGACGGGGAAGGGGCGGTGCTGGTCAATCCGCACAGCCGCGACGACCTCGCGCACGCGATCCGCACCGCGCTCGACATGCCGCTGGAGGAGCGCCGGCGGCGCTACGAGGCGATGGTAAAAACTGTGCGGGACGAAAACGTCCAGCAATGGACCGAGCGCTTCACCGCCGACCTCGCGTCGATCGAGACGCGCTGATCCGAGGCTTCCGGACTTGTGCCCGGTAGCGCTGGCTGGCAAGCGCGCCGCATGACGAGAGACCGAATCCTGCCGCTGGAGGGCGTGCACAATTTCCGTGACTACGGCGGCTATGCGGTGTCCGGCGGCGGGAGGGTGAGGCGCGGGCTGCTGTGGCGGTCGGCACAGCATGTCGATGCGACCGATGCCGATCTTGCCCGGATCGCCGCGCTCG